>CAZIEL010000001.1:0-42412 GCA_964538165.1 uncultured archaeon
GGAAACAAATGCACAAACTTTAGTTAAAATTTTTTTAATCAAAAGTGATACTAATGGAAGAAAGAGCACAAGTTTCTTTTGAGTACCTGTTAACATCAGTGTTTGCAATAATGCTCGCAATAAGCGCAGCGATAATTGTTGAAACCCTCCGCTCAATCGCAACAACCGCGCAAACAGATATATTGACAACAAGATCAAAAGTAATAGAAAATATAATGAATAACGCTTAATTGTTTGAAGTAAATGCTAAATAAATCACACAAAAAAACTTTATAAACACAAGAAACCTAATTTTAGAATGATAGAAAACCTAATTTATTACTCTGCAATAGTTGTATCACTACTTGGATTGCTTGCTGCAACATACACAGATTTAAAGGCAAGAATAGTGCCAAACAAATTGAATTATGGGCTTGCAATAACAGGATTACTAATTTTTGCAATTCAATCAATACTTGTATCTGATCCAACACCATTAATCTATTCAATATTTGGGCTGATTTATGGATTTGTATTTGGGTGGATCCTTTGGAAAATAGGTGTGTTTGCGGGAGGAGATGTAAAATTGTTTATGGGGCTTGGCGCACTAAACCCTCTAACACCAGCTCTAATAAAAGCAGGATTACTATCAACAGCAATAATCCCCCTATTTCCAATTAGTTTATTTTTATACTCCTTAATTGCATTTTTGCCATACGGATTGTTTGTAATTTGCATTAAATTAATGCAAAATAAAAAGACCCAAAAAATTATTTTTGAAGAAATGAAACCAAAAATAATACTTGCAATACACTCATCATTATTTGCAGCTGCAATTTATACAATTCTCTCAACATATCAAATTAACACTTGGATAACAATACTAGCACTAATTATTTGGGGCTTTTTTGGGGCAAACAAAAAGTATGTAACATTACTCTCAATAATTGTAGCAATAATAATTAATTTGACTCTCTTACTTCAAGGAACAATCACTGCAATGCTTGTAAGCGTAATACTTTACACACTAATCAAACTATTATTCTCAACAAGAAAACTTCTTTCAAAAGAAATTGAAGTGAAAAAACTTCAAGAAGGAATGATTCCTGCAAAAACACTTATTTGGAAAGGAAAAAATATAGTAGAAGCTGAAGGATTTAGCTTAAAGCAAATAATTAAGTATATAAAACAACAAAATACAGTAGCACTTAACGAAGTAATTAATCCAAAAAACGAGATAATTTCAGCAAGAAAAGCAAGGGGGTTAACAATAGAAGAATTAAAAGAAGTAAAAAAATTGGCTGCAAAAGGGTTAATCCCAAAAAAAATGTTAATAAAAGATTCAATGCCTTTTGTACCAACAATGCTTCTTGGATACATCCTTTGCTTAGTGTTAGGGGATTTTGCTTTGTTAATAATAATGGGGCTGTTTTAATGAAAATGAAAGGACAAGTTGCAATAGAATTTATGTTCATAATACTAATAGTAATCGTTTACATAACCACTGTAACAATGCCCCTTGTAAAAGAATCAAAAGATGCAGTAACGGATGTTGATTCAATAGCAAGAGCGAATAACGAAACACAAAAAATAGTTAATGCAATAAATGATATTTATTTAATGGGAGAAGGAAGCAGACAAACCGTCACGGTTTATGTTCCAGAAAACACAACCATATTTTGCGAAGATAAAAACTTTTCATTCCAAACAAAAATGGCCCTAAAACCATACCCAATTGAATGCAGTAGCGGAACCTGCATAAAAACATTTAACATGCCAAAAAATGTTCAAATAGAATGTAATTTACAATCACTATCAGGACCCGCAAAATATATAACCACCATTGAAAAAGGCACTTCAAAAATAACATTTGCACAAGGAGTTTGATTAAATGAAAGGCCAAGTTGCTTTTGAAAGCCTATTCATAATGCTTGTTGTAATCAGCGCAGGAATCGCAATAACAAGTATTTACCTACAATCCCATGATGAAAGCATTGCCCTAACAATAACAAAAGAAGAAACCGTGAAACAATTGTCTGCAAAAGATTCTTTTTCAGTAATACAAAAGCTGGATTTAAATAAAATTAGTTCAAGCGAATTAACTATCGATATTTATCTTTCTCCAAAAACAACCCTTGATATTGACGCAATTAAATCAAAAATACTCTCAAAAACTACTTACACAACACTTAACATTAACATAAAATGATTACAAGTTCGTCAAGAAACGAAAATAAACAAACCTTTTTTTAAAGCACAAATAAAAAAATCTTGATGAATGAAAAAACTATTTCACAAATATGTTTAATCATTATAACAATAGGCATGCTAATATTTGTAATAACATATAAAGAAGAATTTTCAAGAAAAACCATTGGAGAAATGATTGAAGTTGGAGAAAAAGGAGAAATAATAGGAAGAATTGAGTATGTAATAAAAAATGATCCAATAACGATGTTCGTTCTAACAGATGGAAATAAAGCGCTCATTTATTATCCAAAAGCCACAGACCTAAACAAAAATAATATTGTAAAAATCTATGCAGAAACTGAAGAAATAAATCCCACTCAAAAAAAATTTTTTGCCCAAAAAGTGGTGAGGGCTGAATGATACTAATTTACTGTGCACTCGGAATAATTGCAGGAACAATTTGCGGACTACTTCCAGGACTCCACTCAAATAATGTTGCAATAATATTTCTTGCAACCCCTCTATTTGGAACGGAAGCAACAGTGTTTATGTTATGTCTTTGCACAACACAAGCATTTGTTGAGTTTGTTCCATCCACTTATTTAGGAGCACCAAATCCAAATACTTTTGAAAGCATTTTACCTGCACAAAGAATGATGCTAGAAGGAAACGCACTTGAAGCAATAACATACGCAGTACTCGGCGGCATAGTCGCAGTACTACTTGGCACAATTCTAACTCCTTTTTTCTTTTTATTCATTGAACAAAATTCTGAACAAATAAAACTAATTACGCCCATAATTCTCTTTTTTGCATTAATCCTCTTTATTGCCCGAGAAAAAGGAACCAGATTAAAAATACTCGCATTTTTCATAATTGCCGCATCAACCACACAAAGTTTGTTATTCAAAGACCAAGTATTCCCCTTAATTTGCGGATATTTTGGAACCGCGGGACTAATTTACTCGTTGAAAGAAAAAAAAGCAATGATAAAACAAAAAGAGAATTTCCAAATTGATCCAAAAAAAATCATTGATTCACTAAAAGGTCTCATTGGCGGAGCAATTGTGGCTGTAATGCCTGGAATTGGAAGCAACACTGCCGCAGGAATAATAAATGTATTTAGTAAAACAAAGGATGAAAAAGGTTATTTGACAATGCTTGGATCAATTAGCCTATCAAACTTCTTTTTTTCATTCTCCACACTAATAGCACTACAAAAAGCAAGAAACGGGACAATGCTTGCTTTAAAAGACAAAATATTTTACACCCAAGAAACTCTGTTCTTAGGAACAACAATAATGTTAATTTCTGCAGGAATAGGAGCAATTATCACAATATTTATGGCAAAAAAATTCAACAAAATAATCGAAAAAATTAATATAACCAAAATTACAATAGCAAGCATTGCATTTATGATATTTTTAGTTTGTATTTTTAATGGAGTTATTGGATTTACAACCTTAATTTTTTCAACAAGCCTTGGATTATTTGTACTAAGCAATAAATTAAACAGAAGTACTTGCATGAGTTCACTTATCGTACCAACTATCCTTTTCTATGTATTCATACTAACATAAGTCATGTGGGAGATAAAAAAAAGTCTCTTAGAAGACCTGTGCAGTACCGCTAAAAATTATTTGCCTGACGAATTTATGTGTTTTCTATCTGGAGATAAAAAAAAAGAAACAATAACTGAAATTGTTTTATTGCCAAATTATTCAAGCAGCACAGCAGTAATGATAAATGAATTAAACATCCCTCTTGATGATACAATTATTGGCACAATGCATTCTCACCCAAACTCAAGCAACCACGCAAGTAGTGCGGATAAAAAGATGTTTAAAAAATATAAATTAAACCTGATTTTAGGATACCCTTTTGTCATAGAGAATATTGGATTTTATGACGAAAAAGCAAACCCCATAACAATTATGCCAATCAGCGACTAACAAACAAAATTAAAAAGAGAAAAAGCATTATTTAAACATGAAAAATGGACAAATTAGTCTTGATTTACTATTAACAATTATAGTAGTCATTATTGTAGTTACTTCATTTGCATTTGTTAGTCAAAGTACAAGACAATCTCAAGACATAATGATTGCACAAAGCCAACTAAAAGAAATAAGTTCGAAAACTGCGGCGTTTATTACCACCACAAAAACAATTTCGGACACAAATTATTACATTGAACTAAAAATCAACAAAATTAGATACACTGATTCCAAAGGAAATAACAAAAGCGCTTATCCCCAAATAAAAATACTTGATGGGAATAAACTTATTACCCTACTTGAAATAGATGGAGTCACACTTGACGCTAATGATTACTTTTCAAAGTCCAAAAATACTAACATCAATGTTGATGAAGTAAAAACAATAGGAAAAATGGTGATAAGTAATGCATAAAGGGCAAATATTCTCAACAGATTTTCTTTTTGGAATGATTCTTGTAATACTTGGAGTAGGACTACTTTTAGCTTCATTTGAGATAAACAGTTATAATACAAAAGAAAACGCACTAAGATCAATTATGAAAGAAAAAGTAGAAACAGCAGCACTTGTTCTTGTTAATAACATTGATTTTGATTGCAATTATGGAGGAACTGAAATAGCTTATTCAATTAACACTGATAAATTAAACTTGGAGACCACAAATTTAATCAAACTAAAAGAAAAACTCGGACTTAGCGATTACAATGTAAACATATCCCTCTCAACACCATTTGTTGCATACGTAACTGAAATCTTACCAAACGACAATATAATTGGGATAGATCTTAATGTATTAACTTGCACAAACGCAATAAAATATGCGGACATAAATAAATGCATAAGTACTAGCATAAGCAGTTGCCAAAGCACTGCAATTCAACTTAAGAAACTCTCAATCAAGGTGGCTAAATGAAAGGATTTATGTTTTCAATTGAAGGATTATTTTCTATTACAATAATTTTACTCGTCTTATCCATAATTGCACTCAACGCCCCAATGAAACAAACCGAAACAAACATGCTTGAAATGAAGCTCCAATCAACAAAACAAACTACAATGTACTTTAATTTAGGCGAAAAAACAAATGACATTAATGCAATAACTCAATATTGCGCAAAAACTTACAAATATGATACTTTTGCTAAAATAGTTATCGAAAAAACTGTGTGTGAGGGAGTAAAATGAAAGGATTCGCAGGATTACTCTTCGTACTAGCAATATTTATTCTTGCGGGGATACTACTTAGTCTAAACTTTGAGACAAAAGGAGAACAATCAACCAAAGAAATACTTTCTGAAACAAAAATGTTCACTAGCAATTATTCTATAATAATGAGCCAAATCGCAGCAGATTGTAATACAAAAATATTTGATATAAATAGATGTATTGATGATAATGGAAGCACAGTACTACAAAAAATCAAGCCTTCATTCTTAGATTGTAACAAAACCCCTTCAACAAAAAACGGAGTTGACAACAACATGGCTTACTTTGTACTAACTTGTAAAGGAGAAAAATATACGGGGGACGAAAAAACAGTTTACCTTGACATAAACAAATTTTACAATATTAAAAAATAGTGCTGAATTGAGATTTAAAATCCTTTCTTTAACGAAATCTTATTATGAATGCAAAAAAAAGAATAGCAGTAATCGATTACGATGTTTGCAATTATGACAACTGCGGAAACTACCTTTGCGAAAAAGTATGCCCCTTAAATAGAACTGGAAAAAAATGCATTGTGCACGAAGTTTTGCAAAAACCCATAATTGCTGAAGAAGTTTGCATTGGTTGCGAAATATGCCAAAACCGGTGCCCTTTCAAAGCAATAAGCATAGTTAACTTATCATTTAACTTAGATGAGCCAATTCATTCATTTGGAAAAAACTCTTTTAGATTACACGGATTACCAACCCCAAAAGAAAAAGCAGTATTAGGATTTGTTGGAAGAAATGGGATAGGAAAAACAACAATTGTAAAAATCCTCTCAGGAAACATCATCCCAAACTTTGGAGAAAAAACAAGCGACAAACAAAAAGTGATTGATTATTACAAAGGAAAAGAAGCCCAAGAATATTTCAAAAAATTATATGTTGATGGAATAGAAGTTGCAGTAAAACCACAAAATATTGAATTAATCAAACCCACAGGAATTGTAAAAGACATACTAAAAAAAGTTGATGAACGCGGAATGCTTCAAGACGTTGCCAAACAAATGAACATAGAAGGAATATTACACCGAGATGCATCAAAGTTATCTGGGGGAGAATTCCAAAAATTGGCAATTGCAGCAACGGGATTAAAAAAAGCGGATCTATATTTCTTTGATGAACCAAGCTCATTTTTAGATATAAAAGAAAGATTACGGGCAGCAAAGTTTATCAGAAAACTCGCAGAAACTGCAGCAGTAATAGTTGTTGAACACGACTTAGTACTGCTTGATTACTTAAGTGATTATGTAAACCTATTGTATGGAAAACCAAGAGTATATGGATTTGTTTCCCAAGTAAAAACAACAAGAGAAGGGATAAACACATACCTTGAAGGATACTCAAAAGATGAAAATTATAGGTTTAGAGATTATGCAATTGATTTCTTTGGTGGACAAAGAATGGACAAAAAAGAAAGAAAAGAAAAAATAACTGAATGGCCAAAAATAGAAAAAAAGCTGGGTTCATTCAAATTGTGTGTTGAAGAAAACAGCGTAAGAAAAAATGAAATAATTGGAGTTGTTGGACCAAACGGAATAGGAAAAACAACATTTATGAAAATACTTGCTGGAGAAATAAAACCAGACAACATAGAAATAATGCAACAAGCCAAAATTTCTTACAAACCACAATACATTTCTTATACTGGAGAAAAAACAGTAATAGAACTATTTGAAGGTGCAATTAGTGATATAAAACAAACAATAATTAAACCACTTGAACTTGAAGAACTTCTAGAAAAAAAAGCAAAAAACCTTTCGGGAGGAGAACTACAAAGAGTATCAATAGCACTATGTTTAAGCAAAAAAGCTGATTTATACTTACTTGATGAACCAAGCGCATATTTAGATGTAGAACAAAGACTGGCAGTTGCAAAAGCAATAAGATCCCACATGGATGTAACAGATTGTTCAGCATTAGTAATAGATCACGATTTGACATTTATTGATTTTTTGAGTGACAAAATAATGGTTTTTAGCGGAGAACCCGCAATAGAAGGAAAAGCAGAAGGACCCTTTTCAGTAGAAGAAGGAATGAACAAATTACTAAAATACTTAGATATTACAGTAAGAAGAGATAAAGACACTAAAAGACCAAGAATCAACAAACACGATTCGGTTCTGGATAGAGAACAAAAACAAGCGGGAAACTATTATTATTAATTAATCAAATATTGATTTTCTTGAAACCGGGGCCAAAGAAGACTTAGCTATGTTTGTTAAATTAAAAAACTTTTTCTCACAATGATCCGCGCTAAGAATAATATTCCCCTTCAATTTACAAACAAAAACACTCAAACACACCATGGAAACTTTTCCTCGATACCTTTCAACAAACTCAACCTTTTTTTTAAACTCAATAGAATTACAAACACAACCAGTTTCTTCTTTAATTTCTCTACGAATGGCTTGAGTTATAGATTCTTTGGGTTCTACTTTACCCCCCGGAAGCTGCCATTTTCCAATATAAAGAGAATTTGCCCCACTCCGCTTTAATAGTAATATATCTCCTTTAGAGTCAAAAACTAGTGCTTCAACAAGATTAACACAATTAGAATTACCCTTATGAGAGAGTTTAGAACTTACTACCATGCAGAGATAACACTTGAAAGTTAATTTAAAACTATTTCCTGACTACAAATTCTTATGAAAGTACTAAAAATTGACAAAAGAGAGAACGAAATAATCTGTGTCCCTGATAGCCTTGATGACCTTTGGCATCTTGAAAAAATAATTGATAAAAACGACCTTGTTTATGGTTCAGTAGATAGAAAAATAAAACCAAAAAAAGAAGGAGAAAAAGCCCAAAGAATAAAACTTTATGTGGAACTCCAAGTTGAAGATGCACACTTTCAAGAATTCAGCGAAAATTTGAGAATCAACGGAATAATACTTAGCGGACGACCTGAAGAATATATTGAGATAAAAAGCCACCAAAGTTTAGAACTAACTCTTGGAGAAAAACTGAAAATAAAAAAACAAATTCTTAACAAATGGCAAATAGATAGAATAAAAAATGCAGAAAAAGCAAGCGCGGCTAGCGGACTTTTAGTAATCTTACTAGATGACGAAGTCGCAGAACTGGCATTTGTTAATCAATATAGTATAAATAAAAAGGCCACCATAAAAGAAGATAAAAAAGGCAAGAGATTTGAAACAGAAAAAAGTGATTATTTTGATAAAATACTTGAGAAAATAAAATTACTTGAAGTAAAAAAAATATTGATTGCGGGTCCAGGATTTGTCAAAGAAAATTTAAAAAAATTCATTGAAGATAAAAAAATAAAAGGAATACCTCAAATAGTAATTGAAAACACTAACTCGATTGGAGATACTGGGTTTAATGAACTTGCAACACAAGGAAAACTAGAAAAAGTTGAAAAAGAATTGCAAATAAGTAAAGAAGCAAAAACAATTGAAGAATTTTTGGCGCTTCTTGCCAAAGGAAAAGCAGAATACGGATTTGATAAAGTAAAGGAAGCAATTGAAAACGGAGCTGTGGCAAAACTAATTGTCTCAGAAACATTCCTAATGCAAAATAGAGACAAAACCGAAAGCATACTTTTAATTGCAGAAAAAAACGGTTGCGACACCCAAATAATTTCTTCAAAAAACCCCCAAGAAAAACAAATATTTAGTTTTGGCGGAATAGTTGCTACCTTAAGATACAAAATAGAGTGAGCTTATGCAAATAAGAGCAATTAAAAAAAAAGATTATTCTTTAATCTTAAAGCTTGACAAAGCAGTTTATCCAACAAACACTCCCGTAACTAAACTAATAATTAAGGAGTGGTATAAAAACAATCCTGAGTTTGGGCTAGTCTTTGAAGAAAATAATAAAATTGTTGGAGTTTGCATCATAATTCCATTGAACAAAAAAGGGTGGGATGAGTTTACAAACGGAAAGCTTAATGAATCCCAGCTTAAAGAGGAAAAAATCTTTTCTAACAAAACTCACACAAAAATTGGCTTACACATCTACCACATAGAAAAAATTAACAAAAAAGTAAAGAGTATTTCTATTCAATCGCTAAAAAAAATTAAAAAAATAATAAAAAATTTAAGGAAAAAAAATGCTGAATTAAAAATAATTGGGTTTTCCGGACTTTGTGTAACCCAAAGTGGAATAAATTTATTCAAAGAAAAGTATGGGTGTAAAGAAAATAGAATGAAAAGCAAAGAATACATCTTAAGAAAAAAAGGAAAAAAAATTGTGGCAATATTAAAAAATGCCAAAGAAGTAAAAAAGAAAATGAAAAATGGATTTATTTTTGAAAATCGCTGCGAATTATTACTAACCCAACCAAAAGACAATAATCTCGTTTGGAATTACTTAAATTAATAACTATTCAGCCCTCAACTCAAACCATTCGATTCTTTTGTCTTTAACAAGTTCTTTTACTTTCTTTTGAGACTCATTAAGCTGAGATTTGTTTGTTTTAAACTCAACAAAAACGATTTTATCTTCTTCAAAAGCAACTCCATCAATTGGTTTTCCAATAAAACGAAAATTTTGCGAATTGTATGGAAATTTATCACTAAAGGGAATCCACTGTTCGGTTAGTTGACCATATTTAACACTTTGGGATTGTTTTGAAAAACGAAGAGATTCGGTTTCATTCTTAAGCGCAATAAAAGCCTTGCCCAAAAGAAAAAGAACAATTAAAAGAATTAAAATTATTCCAATAAAAAGTATTTCAAACAAAACAATCACTACTCCAATAGAACTCCAAAGAATTTAAACAATTACTTTAGGGTTTTCACCATATAAGGTTCTTTCTTCTTAAAACCAAAATTTTTTTTGTAATATTCCCTAACACCAAGTCCAGAAATAACAGCCATTCGTTTTGAATCAAATCTCTCTTTTGCGATTTTTTGGGCTTCATTCATTAACTCTTTTCCTAACCCTTGATGTTGAGCTGCAAGAGAATCCTTCTCCCCCAAAGAAAGAGACTTACCATAAACATGCAATTCTCTAATTAGAGCAGTTTTTTTTGTAAGACCAAAAACAAATGGATCTTGGGGTTTACGCAAACGAACAAAACCAAACAAATGGTTTTTTGATTCAAAAGAAATAAATGCTTCCTCTCCCATTGAAGCATCGTAAAATTCAGTATTTAATTTTGCTTTACTTAATTCTTCTTCAAAACTAAAATCGTGTGGTTTAAATCGCATTCCAAGCCCAATTTCTCTACACCTAATACAATTACATTTTTTCCTTTGCAATTCTAATTCTTTTTCAACAAGTTGACGCAAATTTGTTCTCTTTACTCCCGCTTCAATTACGTTACTAGGAATATCTCTATCAACACGCATTACCCGCACCCATTTTGGCAGAAAAGATTTTATTTCAACAAGAAGTTTAATTGCATCATCTTCTGTTAAAGGAACATAATCACCTTTTTTCCAATCTTCATACAGTTTAGTGCCTTTAATTACCAAACAAGGATAAAATTTTACCATATCAGGCATAAAATTTGAATCAGAAAATATTTTTTTAAAATTTGCTAAATCGATTTTATAATTAGAGCCTGGCAACCCGGGCATTAAATGATACAACACTTTGAACGCTGAATCTTTTAAGAGTTTTGTTGAATCAACAACATCTCTAACAGAATGACCTCGATTTATTCTTTTGTAAATCTCGTCACTTGGATTTTGAACTCCAAGTTCTACTCTTGTTCCCCCCAAAAAAAGCATTTCTTTAACATCTTTTTTTGAACAAAGATCGGGTCGTGTTTCAAAAGTAATTCCAACAACCCTTCTTTTTGAACTCTCCGCAAATCTTTTTGCAGAAACAATACTATTTGTTTTCTTTTGAGTAATTGCATTCAAACTTTTTAATACAACATTTTCTTGTTTTCTTTTGGGCAAAGCTGTAAAAGAACTTCCTTGAAAAATTAGTTCTATTTTTTCCGCAGTGTTACCAGTCAAATCAAGTTGTTTTATTCTATTAGAAACAATTTCATAAGGATCATAATTTAGACGTTGAGCACGCAAAGCGGAAGGTTCAAACCCAGTATATGATTTAGGAGAAATGTTTCCTTCTAAAGAAGAAGGACAATAAGTACATTTGCCAGGACAAGGAAATGGGGGCAGCATCACTGCAATCACTTGCACACCAGAAAGACTCCTTGTGGGTTTAATGGAAAGCAAGTTTCGTACCTTAAGCGAAGCATTTTTTGTGCAAGACAAAACAAAAGGAAAAGAGGGCATTTCGCTTAGTTTTAATTTCTTACTCCAAAAAAAGCGTCTTTCTTCAAGTTCCTTTGGAGTATTAATTGCATTTGAATTAATCTCTTCAATTAACTTCTGGGCAAACAACACTTCTGCAGAAGAATGTTTATTATGCATAATTAGAACGTAATGCGCTCAATTAAAAAGAATATAGAAAGTGCTTAGTTTAAAAAAACCAGAGAAAATAAACCATTTACAAAGTAACTTGGAAGCAAAGAAAAAGAAAAGAAAGGAAAACCATGAGTTACAGTTTCAAGTTTACTTTTAAGAGTAGGAATGGCAATTACTGAAAAAGAAAAATCTTTTGAAGTGTTTGCATAATCAACTGAAATAGTAAAATCTCTTGTTCCTTGCATTCTTGGATAAACCGTAAAAGATTCTTCTAAAGTTTGATTTTGCTCAAGATAAACTTCTTTTACAAATTCCTTATTTGAAAGTTTATCCACACTCATCCAAGAAGTAGGAAGGCTAGAGGTAATTATAAAAGTTGCATCCCCATCAGAGTTGTTCACAAAAAATAAACTATAAGTCACAGAACCATCCACATTTGTTGTTTCCACATATTTAGTTGAAGGAGACACAGCTAAACCAGTCTCAATAACCCTAAAGTAAAAAGAAACTTTTTCTGAAGCACTTGGCCCTTTAAGAATAATCGTTAAAGGATATTCTCCAATAACAGCATCTTTTGGAGTATGAATAAAAAGTTTAACTGTTTCAAGCTCCGAACTAACATCATAAGTAAAACCATTAGGCAAAGTTGAAACAACATCAATATCATTGTACTTATTAGTCAATTCTTTTGAAAACATTAACTCAATTGTGTTACCCACAACAACAGAACCAACATAATCTCCGCCACCAGAAGTTAATTCTTTTGAAAAAGGATCAACTAGTCTTGCTGAAAATACTATTGAAAATAGAAGCACTAAAGTCACAAAAATGAATGCCTTTTTAAACATACCAAATCAAACAGATTAATAAAAGAATAGAATAAAAAGGTTATTCTCATGCAAAAAAAAATCACTATTTTAGAGAAAAAAACTGTTTTTAGACATAAAGGAGCTCAAAAAGAGAGTGCCAAACAAACACAAACCCTTGAAGAACTAAGCAGATTTGAAATGATAAAAAAACACCATAAAAAAACGTATGAAGAAGCAAAAAAAATGGGAAGAATGGATGAAGATTTCATTCCTTTTTGTGATTATATTGGAGATACTCAAAATTATTTCACTTCAAGTTCTTGTGCAGGAAGAATCGCTTTAATTGGATTGGGAGAAGAAGAAACAAAACAAGAAAGTGCATTTTATAGAAAATGGCACAGAAAAGTAAAAATAAGAGAAGCGCTTGAGGCGGTAAAAGATTTTAATGGAAAAGTTCTTTGGTTCAAACAAGAACCAATAATATTACATCTTGGAACAAACACACTTGACAACGCCCGAAAAATACTTTCATTTTGTGAACAAGTGGGAATAAAACGCGCAGGAATAAAAGTTGCAAAAGAAGGAAAATTTATTGTTGAAATGCTTGGCACACAAAGCATTAATGCCCCAATAAAAGAGGGCAAAATGATTGCTGATGAAGGATATATCAAATACCTTATAAAAAAAGGAAATGAAAAGTTTGAAAGAAACCAAGAACTAATCAAAAAAATGGAAAAGGTTGCACAACAAGAACTCAAATAACTCTCTTTGTTGGACACAATTTGTATTTGGTTATTTAGTAATAGACAGATGATTAAAATGAAAAGATTGTTTGTTGCAATTGAAATTCCAACGAAAATTAAAGACAAAATATTTGAAGAAATAATTAAACCCTTAAACAATGTAAAAAAGACTGATCAAAATAATTTACATATAACCTTGTGTTTTATTGGGGACACACTTGAACAAAAAGAAAAACAAATAATCCAAGCGCTAGAAAAAGTTGAATTTAAAGAATTTAATATCCTTATAGGACGACCAGGACAATTTAATGAAAAAGTGTTTTGGGTTAGCGCAGAATCTATTGAATTATATGATTTGGCTCAAAAAATTAGTGCGGCAATTTGTAAGGATAACGAATTTAACGGACACATAACTGTTGCTAGATCAAACGAGTTAACAATTTTTGAAAAAGAATTTGCACTTATTAAAAACAAAAAAGTTAATTCAACAATAAAAGTAAAAAAATTTGTGCTCTTTGAAAGTAAACCCTCTACAAAAGGAAGCATTTATGTTAAAGTAAAAGAATTTAGCAAAAAAAAGAAATAAACTACTGTAACTCTGAAATTGTTGACATAACTTTTTCTGGATTATAATAATAACTCTCAATTACTTCAAGAACCTCAAGAGGTTTTCTAATATTTTGCTTTAGCATCCAATCAAGAATAACTTTTCTAACACTAACTTCTTTACTCAGTTCGTTTTTTGTCATCGAATTTTTTTTAGCAATTTCTTCTAAAATTTGACTTTGAATCTCAGTTCGCTTTAAATAATTTAATTTGTCGTCAAATTCAAATAAAGTCCCAAAAAGAACCTTGTCCTCCATTCGAGACAATTCTACTATTTGAGTAACCCTTCTTTGCATTCCAGTTTCTTTTGAATAATGCCGCTCCATAATAACAATAAAATCAAGTAAAGGAAGCATTGCTTGAGGAACTTCAAGGGGTCGCTCTTGGAGTTTAACAATTGCTTCTCTCGCATTATTTGCATGAATAGTACCCAAACAACCTTGATGCCCAGTATCCATAGCAGTAAAAAGAGTCAACGCTTCAGGGCCCCTGACTTCTCCAACTATCACTCTATCTGGACGCATTCTCATCGCATTTTTTAACAAAGAATCCATTGTTATTTCTGAACCAACGGAATTCCTTGCTTCAAGAGCAACCCAATTCTCTCGCCCAAGTAAAGCAAGTTCAATTGTATCCTCGATTGAAACAACTCTCTCATTTAATCTAATAAAATTTGATAAAACATTTAACATTGTTGTTTTCCCCGAAGCAGTTCCCCCCGCAACAAGAATATTTTGGGGATGAGTTCCAAGTCCATCAACAACAGTCCACAAAAAAGCCGCAGCTTCAGAAGTAATTGTTTTATTTTGAATAAGATCAAGAATTGTCATTGGGATTGAAGAAAATTTTCTAATCGTTAAAGTTGCCCCCGTCGGTGCAAGGTCAGCTAAAGTAGCATTAACACGGGATCCATCTGGCAAACGAGCATCAAGTAAAGGATTTTTTGGGTCAAAATTACGCCCAATAGTTAAAGCAATTCTTTGAATAATATCCGTAAGAGTTTTTTCATCAATCACCACATTTGTCTTGCACATCCCGTGTTTTCTATGAAAAACAAATATATCTTCAGGCCCATTAACCATTAACTCTTCTAAATCATCATCAAGAGAAAAAAAAGCAAGTTGTTTAAGCCCAATTGAATTATGCAAAACATACTCCGAAAAAACTGCTTTATCTTGAATAAACTTTATTTTTGAAGTAATTTTTACTAAAGATTCAAGCAATTCAACAAAAACCTTTTTTGGAGGAAGTTTGTCAATCAACTCATCCATTTGAACTATCGAAACAATCATATCCACAAAATTATCATTAAAATCGTCAGGAGCTCCCTCAAAATCCTTTCTTGAAACACCTCCCTTTAGGATCTGCTTAATCAAAAATGTTGCAAAAGCCTTTTCTTTCTCAGAAAAAGAGGATTGTTTTACGTCATAAAAGTTTGATGAAAGTCCTTGATAAATATCTGCAAAAGGGCTTGATTCGATCTTTTTTAACTTCATTTCTGTGAACTGCATACCGGCACCAAAGCACTTATATATAAAGAAAAGGAGTATAATAATTTAATCAACAACAAAAGAAAGTGATTTAATGAAAGCATTATATAAAAAGATTTTGGAAAAAATCACTCCCTCAAAACAAGAACTGCTCGCAGAAAAAAAGCAAGTTGAAGAAATAAAGAAAAAAGTAAAAAAAATTGAAGGAAAACATTCACACATTGAATGGTGCGGCAGTAGCGCAAGAGGAACTCATCTAAAAGGAGACAGAGACCTTGATTTGTTTTTAATGTTTAACAAAGAACTCTCTTCAAAAGAACTTGAAGAAGAAGGACTAAGAATAGGAAAAGAAGTATTTGATGGACAAAAATGGGAAATTGCATATTCACAACACCCTTACATAAGAGGAGAAATAAAAGGGTTTGAAATTGAAATTGTTCCCAGTTATATTGTAAAAAGCGGGGAGGAAAAACAAAGTGCTGTGGATAGAACTCCTTTTCACAACAAATATTTATTAAAAAACATGAAAGTTTCACAAAGAGCTCAAGCCAGATTACTAAAACAATTCCTAAAAGGAATTAATGCATATGGAGCAGATCTAAAAAACCAAGCTCTCCCAGGATATGGAGTAGAATTACTAATATTACATTATTCAACTTTTGATAAAACAATAAAAGCAATGTCAAAATGGAAAGAAAAAGAAGTAATTACTTTTTCCAAACAAGAAAGAGACCCAGCAAACGAATTTTTTAACCCATTAATAATAATTGATCCGGTGGATAAAAATAGAAATGTTGCATCAGCATTATCACAAGAACAATACAATAAAATGAAAAACGCCGCAATAAAATTTATTAAAGAGCCGTCAGAAAAATTCTTTTTTGGGAGCGAAATAGATGTTTGGCCCAAAGAAAAAGTAATTTTAGAATTAAAGAAAAAAGAATTTATTGCAATACAAGCAAATTTCCCAAAAGACATCCTATCAGATCTTGTTTGGGGACAATTAAGAAGATATTTACGAAAAGCAGCAAACCAACTTGAGGAAAAGGATTTTGTTGTAAAAAAATCAGATCTTTGGAGCGATGAAAACAAAATATTTTTTATGTATGAATTATCAACATTAGATTTACCAAAAATAAAAAAAATAATTGGGCCAAATGCACTTGATGCCGAGAATGTTAAAAAGTTTTTAGAGAAAAAGAGAAAAGTCGTTAAGGGCCCAAGAGTAGAAAATAACAAACTTGTAATAGAAGTCGAGAGAGTCGAGACTAACGCAAAAAGAGTGCTTGAAAGTTTCATCAAAACTTGCCAAATCAATGAAAAGGACGGAATCAAAGAATGCTTAAAAGAAGCGGAAGTTTTAAGCGAAACAGAAATACTAAAACACTACAAAGGCGATTTTGCCAAACACTTGACAAAATACTTGGAAGGAAAAGAATTTTTTGAGTTAAAATAAAAAAAGCGATTATAATGGAACAAGAAATAAAAACGGGCCAAATTTGGAGTCATTACAAAAATCCATCGCACCATTATGAAATAATTTGTATTGCAAGAAACTCAGAAAACCTTGAAGAAATGGTTGTTTACAAAATATTATATAAATCCGAAACGGGAATGGGAGCATATTGGGCCAGACCCAAAAAAATATTCTTGGAAAGTGTTAATGTTGAAGGAAAAGAAGTTAAGAGATTTAGTTTGGTGAAATAATTTAGTGTGAGACACATGAGTTTTTTAAACAAAATAATTCTTGACATAAAAGCAGTGAAAAAAAAATGATCCTGCTGCAAAAAATTATTTTGAAGTACTCCTTTGCCACACTCCGCTTTGGACAATTATTATATACAGAATAATGCACCCTCTAGCAAAAATGGGGCTCCCAATATTGCCACGATTTAAAATGACTTTGATGAAGGTAATAACAGGTGTCGAAATACACCCCCAAGCAGAAATAGGAAAAAGTTTTTTTATTGACCATGGAATTGGAACAGTAATTGGAGAAACCGCCAAAATTGGAGACAATTGTATTTTGTTCCACAACGTTACACTTGGGGGAACAGGAAAACACACTGGAAAAAGACACCCTACGTTAGGAAATAATGTTTACGTTGGAACGGCTGCAACTATTCTTGGACCAGTAAAAATCGGAAACAATGTAAAAATTGGAGCGGAAACAGTAATTATAATGCATGATGTGCCTAATGATTGTACAGTTGTTGGAGCACCAGGAAAAATTGTTAAAATAAATGGGAAAAAAACAAACCTTGCCCTAAAAAAAACAAAAAGCAACCAAAATAAGGAAGATTAATATTTGTAAAAGAACTTAATTGAAAGGTGAAATTATGGGAAGAATGGCTGGACTTAGAAGTGCAATGAAAAAACAAAGAAAAAAAATGGCACAAAGAATGGGAGTGGCAATAAGTAGAGTGAGCCCCAGAAGAACACTTGATACTTTAGGGCTAAGACGAGAAGCATCTTTACAAATGGGAAACCCAAAAAAACAAGCTAAACCAGGGTTTGCTGTAAAAATAAGGCCAATTAGTTCTTTTGACAGAAGAGGAAATGAATTAGTCGCAGCGGATGTTGAAAAAGGAATAAAACTAATGAGAAAATATGACCCCAAATTAGAACAAATACCCAGAAGAAAAAAATAATCAAAGTTCAATTAACGTTACACTAATTATCCCAAGTGCGATTCCAATTTTATTTAATAGTGTCAAATCTTCTTTAAAGTAAAGAACTCCCACCAAAACAACTGCAATTAAGTTTAGTATAGTTAACACAGAAATTGCTTTTGATAAATACTCATATCTTAACGAAAAAGCCCAAAGAATAGTTCCAATAAAATAAATAACAAAACCAAAAATAAGAATAATATTATTATTTTCTATTACCCACTTTTTGAAAAAAATATCCCCTATCACTTCCAATGCGGTTGCACCAAGAATTAGAGCAAAAAAAACAACTTTCAAATCAATTCCACTACTCATACTATTCACTAAAGCGGGCCTAGAGGGAATCGAACCCTCATCTCGGGATTACTTCACTTTTAAATACCGAAGTCCCGCCGGTTATCCATTGCCACATAGGCCCAAATTAAAATGAATAGTGCTAACCAAAGAATAAAAGCCT
The DNA here is from genome assembly GCA_964538165.1 of uncultured archaeon. GTDB lineage: Archaea > Iainarchaeota > Iainarchaeia > Iainarchaeales > JAAZKV01 > JAAZKV01. The sequence continues at coordinate 18,503 of CAZIEL010000001.1, forward strand.
TGGGCTTTTCGGTTTTTGGGCATTTTGGGAACGTTTAAAAAGCTTCCAGAAGCAAATTCTATTAGATACTTGGTGAGAAAAATGAAGACATGTACATCATGCAATAAAGTTGTAACAACAAAGCACTTAGAGTTCAAGTGCCCAGCTTGCGGAAAAAACACTATCGTTAGATGCGATCACTGCAAAGAAACAGCAAAAGTATACAAGTGCAAAGAATGCAGTTTTGAAGGCCCATAAATTAAACTTATTTTGAACACACTTTGGTGAAAAAAATGGGAAAAGCAATGGTAATATTTAAAGTATTCTGTGATCCAGATAAATTGGATGCGGTAGAAGCACATTTGAGAACTATTACTGCTGGAGACTTTAAGGACCTTAAAAGAGAACCAATTGGATTTGGAATAGAGGTTATTAGAGTAGGATATGTTATCCCTGACAAAGTGGATGGCGCAATGACAAAATTAGAAGAAGCCGTAAAAGCAACACCAAACATTAACGAAGCAGAAGTAGAAATGGCAACCCTAATTGGATAAGCCCCACAACTACTACTTTTTTTAACAAACCAAATAGTAATTTATTACTTATCCTATAGAAACTACTTATGATAACTTCCCTAACTTTACAAAACTGGAGAACGCACTCTCAAACAACACTAGAGTTTGGAAAAGGAACAAACGTAATTGTTGGAGTAATGGGCTCAGGAAAAAGCTCAATAGTTAACGCAATTAGTTATACTCTTTTTGGAAGCTTCCCCTCGCTAAAAAACAGAAGTGTTACGCTTGAAGAAATAATAATGAATAAACCAAACCAACAAACAAGAACAGAAACCGGACTTACTTTTGAACAAGATGGAAAAAAATACAAAATTGAAAGAATAATAAAAAAAGATGGAACAAACGAAGCAAAACTATATGAAGATGCTAAATTAATTGCGGGCCCAAAACAAAAAGATGTTAATGAAAAAGTTGAAAACCTACTCGGGCTTAATTATGAATTGTTCTCAAGAGCAGTTTATTCTGAACAAAATGAAATGGACTTCTTTTTGAAACTATCTCCAAGCGAAAGAAAGAAAAAATTTGATGAATTGCTTGAACTTGAAAAATATGAAGAAGCAAGAAAAAACTCTGTGACACTCCAAAATGACATTCTTAAAGAAAATAAACAAAGAAAAGAATTTATTGAACAACAAAAACAAACAATCAAAAGCCACGAAGAAGAAAAACTACTAAAACAAATAGAAGAAGAAAAAAGAGCAATAGAAGAACTCCATAAGGAAATTGAACAAGTAAAAAAAGAAAGTTTGTTTATCGAAAAAGAATACACTTCTCTTTTTGAAAAAGAAAAGCAAAACAAAATGCTTGAAGACCTTTTTATTAAAATTAATTCAAAATTAGAAACCCTAAAAGAAGATATTGCAAAAAGTGAAAAGATTTCCCTAAATGAAGTGGAAGAAGAAAGCAAAAAACTAAAACAAGAACTTATTGTTCTTAGAGAAAAACAAATCACAATTGAAAAAACCCACAAAGAGCTGGATATGCTAGTTAAAAAAAACGGAGAAGAAAGAAAAGTTAATGAATATGAGAAAAACAAATTGATTATTGAAGAAAAAGGATTAGCAGGATTAAAAGGAAAATGTCCGACTTGCAAACAAGAAATGGATGAAAACCATAAAGGACACTTAATTAAAGAAATTAAAGAAAAACTAACAATTTGCGAAACGAACATAAAAGAATTTGAAGAACAAAAAAAAGAACTTGATGAAAAAACCAGTAAAGCTGAAAGAGAAAGGGACACATTAAGAAAAGATATTGATGAAAAAAACAGGATTTTGTTTAAACTAGAGGCCAGCACAAAACAAGCAATGGAAACTGAGATTAAAAAGAAACAATTTATCGAGCTTAGTGAAGAAATACCCAAAGTAAAAAAACAACTTAACGAACTTGGATTTGATAAAAAGAAACTTGAGACGATTCGTGAAGAATTTTACAAAAAAAAGAGAGTCTTAGAAGTGGCCGAAATCAAAGCCAAATCAAAAGAGGAAATAAAAAAGAGTTTTGAAGATATCCTGCAAAAAACCTCCAAAATAAAGAAAAGCATAGAAGAACAAGAAAAACAAGTACTACGCGCAGAAGAAGCGGCAAAAAAAATGAGCGTATTTGGAAACTGCTTAATTGCTACCCAAGTGGAACTAAGAGAATCAATGCTTGAAACAATAAATCAAGCAATGACCAATATTTGGGGAGCAATTTACCCTTATAATGATTTTACTGACGCACGACTTTGTGTTGTTGAAGAAGGGTATGATTTACAAGTACAAACCAGATCAAACGGGTGGGTAAGAGTGGAAGGAATACTTTCTGGAGGAGAAAGAAGTGCTGCGGCATTATGCATTAGAATTGCCTTTGCACTTGTTCTTACCAAAAAACTATCTATGATAATACTTGATGAACCAACACACAACCTTGACTCAAATGCAGTTACAAAATTAAGTGAAATGTTAAGAGAAGAAATGCCAAAACTTGTAGAACAAATATTTGTAATAACTCATGATAAACAACTTGAAAATGCAGCAAGCAGTAATCTTTACTTGTTAACAAGAAACAAAGATAATGATGAATCAACGAAAGTTGACCAAATTCAAACTTACTAAAAACCCAAAATGTTTCTAACTCTTTTTAATTCATCTTTAATTTCACTAACTTTTGAGAAAGGCATGTCTTCCTCAATTACAATTGGAACATCTAACTCCAAAATTGGCTCAATGGAACTTAAAAATGAGCGACCAACTTTTTTGAACGGAAAGTGATCCCTATGATATCGATTGTTACTAAAATGAACTTGCTTTATTCTACTCTTCCACTTGCCAACAATATATTCGGTTTCTCTTGTTGACCAATCATAAGCATGACTAACATCCAAACACAAGCCTAAATCTGAATTATCACGTAATGCGAGCTCAAATCCAAGTCGGGGCCTATTTTTTCCTTTCTTGGGATTAAGATTCTCTGTTAAAAAATTCAAAGAAGAAATTTTTATAAAATCTTTTGGAAAAATTTGAACTGGATGAGTTATAATGTGTGAAGACCTAATTTTTTTAGAATAATCCTTTAAGATATTTAACCCATCAATCATTTCTTGCTCAGACATATATTTTAAACTAAAAAGAAAAGGAGAATGAATGCCATTAAATTTAAAACTTTTCAAAATATCAAATTGAGAGTCATTTAATTTTCTTTCATTAAAATCTTTTCCAAGAGTTAACTCAACCCCATCAACATCCAAAGAACTAATTATCTGAAAAATATCTTGCTTTTTGATAAGTTGACGCAAATTTCCTGTCGCAAAACAAAGCGCTCGCATAGCTAAGCCCCAAAAAAGAAAAATAAGAAATAGAAATTATTTATTTTAATTTATCTGCTTCTTTTCTTTTTGCAAGTCTAACAATATAGCCTGCTAAAATATTTCTATTAGTTTTTGAAAGCTTAAGATCTTGCATTGTGTTTAATTCTTTTTTATTCTTATCAAACTTGTCCCCAAACTTTTCTGGAAACTCTTCAAGAAGAACTTCTCCTTCATACTTTATTTTCTTTGCAATTGACTTACCCATTATATCACCAAAAAATTATTCAAATAATTCTATTCTCTTTAACTTACCATTAGGATATTTTCTCAGAATACTTAAAGGCAAAACTTTTTGAGCCATCTCTTTTTCTGCTACTTCAAGCATATCGAGTTCGCTAGTTCTTTTTACTAAAGGGGGTGCCCCTAAAGATAATTGTAGAGCTCTAGCTGAGAGAACCCTAGTAACCTCAAATCTTGTAAACCTTACCATTAAGCCACCAGTAACATAATTCATCAAAAACAACCTTTAAAAACTTAGCTCCAAAGGGTCAAAAATTGCTAAAAAGAGAATTTTAGGCAAAACCCTTAACTAGGTGGCTACTAAACCCAGCTATTTGGGGCTGAGGAAGGTTTTGAGCCATAGCAAAAGATTTAGCCAATTTTAGAGAAGAAGTGCCTTTTATAAAAGCACTTTGTTTATTTGCATGCAAAACCCTATAACCTTCATTTTCTGAGAATTCTTTAAACTTAGAAAGAGTGGCTTCTTGAATGGAAATAATGGATCGAGCCAATTGAGTAGAAAAAAAGGATGAACTTTGGCTAGTTAATTGATTAGGAAGTTCACTTAACACTTGCGAAATCACAGAATACAAAGCAACATCATAATAATAACCAAATTCTTTAATTGAAAACAAATTTGATTCATAAAAATCAATTCTTTTTCTTAAATTAAATAAACTAGAATTTGACTCTCTAACTTCTCTTGAAAAAAAACTTTCTTTGTTTAAGCAAAACCAATTTAGTTTGTGATTTGCATCATCTGAATTCCTGCTTGAAACCAAAATTGCTTTATTCTCAGAAATTAACCTTTTAGCATCCATTAGCGGAACTAAAACAAAATCGTTCCTAAAAAAAGGGCCAACAGGAAAAGAATTTAAAAAAAAATCTCTTTTCTTTTGAACTCTGAGTTCTTTCATTTCATTTTCTTCGTGGTAATCTCTCGCAAAACTTTCTGAAGAAGACTCAAAAAAAGAATTGTCTTCATTAAACTTAATTTTTATTAATGAAGAAGGAAGTAAATTCTTTGAATCCAAAGTAACTGGTTCACAACAAGAACAATTTTTTGTTTCAGGCCCAATATTGAAAAAATTGTTTGAGAAAAGATCGGCCCAAATTCTTGAAAAATCAATTTTTGAAAGAACTTCATTCTTACTTCCAATTGGCTCAAACCCAACACTTGAAAATATCTTCTCGGATTTATCAAAAGTGATTGGTTCTCCGTGTTTAAAGAAACATTTTTCCAAATACAATTCTACTTTTTCTTCTCTTGATTTGGGAATTTGTTCCATTGAAACAGAAAGCAAATGACTCCATGCCGCAAGTTCAACTAAATATAATGAATCTTCTTTATTTACCCTTAATGCTTCTTGAAATGAAATTTCTTTTGTGAGAAAAAAGCCAAGATCTGCACCCTCCCCAATTTTTTGCACTAAATCTTGACTGTTTTCATCACAAAGAGGATTAGTATAATAAAGCACGCCGTCTATTTTTTTAAAAGAATCAAAATAAGACCAATTTTTTTCAACTAAAAAAGATTTTTCTGGCCCAATCACAACAAATTTTTTGTTAATATGCAAAGCTAAGGCATTACTAATCTTTTTTAAATCCGAAAAATTTAGGGTCCTTAATTTTAGGAAATTATTGTCCTCCTCAACACTAAAACCCTTAAAACCCAAAGATAAAATTAAAGTTGAAAGCTTTTCTTTTTCAATTGAGCTTGAAATCAAAATAAAAGGAAAAAACTTGTGTCGTTGAACCATTCTTTCTTTTGAATTAGAAAATTCTACTAAAACCTCATGTTTGGATTCATTGTAAGAAACTTTTGTTAAGTAAAGCAAATCATTTTCTTTTGATTGAGCTTGCGTAACGCTATCTAGATTACTCTCTATGTGTTGGGACATGACAATAGAGCAATTTTAGAGACTTAAAAAGACCAAACCAACCAATTTGCCGGTGATGAATAAAAACTCACAAGAAGGCATTTATTTCGTCTTCCTTTTTCTTTTCATCAGATTGGAAGGCTTTTGCAGCATCTTCTAAAGTGGATTCATGACGACTTGGTTGAGATTTACGCAATCTCACTTTAAAGAAAGTTGGGGCACTAACTGCTTCACCAACAATTAATGCTTCTCCAACCCTAAGTGAAGAAATAATTCCAATGCTTGATTTATCTAAACCTTCAGAGGATTGAGAAATGTGATCAAGATCGTAAGGGTTAGTAATTCTTAGAATAATATTTGTGTTACAATTTGCAAGAGTTGTTGTATCAAGTCTTTTTGGTCGTTGAGAAATTACTACAAGTGAGGCTCCAAACTTTCTACCTTCTCTTGCAATAGTTCGTAAGTATGAACGCGCAACTGCATGATCGGCTGCAACCCCCTCAGGAATAAAATTATGCGCTTCTTCAACAAAAAGAGCAAACGGAGGAATCTTCCTAGAGTGCCCTCTCCTCTCATGAAATAATTTATTTGATAAATAAGCAACAAGCACCTGCTTTTTCTTTTCAGAAACAACATTATTCAAATCAATCACAAGCAAATTGCCCGGTTTTACTAAATCAATTACACTAGGCTCATCAATTTTTGAAAAAAGATTTAATTCTTCAAGTTCTGCAAGCACACCAAATAATGAACTCTGAGTCTTTTCATTTTCAATTGTTTTAATCTCTGCTCTAATTGCACTCAAGTCAAACGGGCCTGCACCAGAACGCATTTCATCATTTAATCTTGAAAGAATTACTGCAAGCGCCCTTTTTTGGGTAGGGGAGAGTTCAACAATACTTGAAAGCATGTGAACATTCACCTTTGAACAAGCAATTTTAATTTTTGACCCATCAATAATTTTTGTAACTGAAGAAAAATCCTTAAACTTTGAAGAATCACTTTGTTTTACTGGCTCACCAAAACAAGTATATTCTCCATGCGTATCAATAACTACTACTCCAATTTGACCCTGTTCTTTTTTTCTGGAGAGAAGCTCTTCTAAAAGAACACTAACAAAATAAGATTTTCCTGCTCCACTAGTTGCAACAATTGCTAAGTGTTTTTGAAGCATTTTAGAAAGATTTACTTTAAGATCAACATCATGAAACTGAAGTTTGCCAAGCTCAAGCCCATCAATTTGTAACCCCAAAAATTTCTTTATCTTTTCATTATCAGCAGTATAAATTTTTGTTCCAGGAGAGGGAGGAAAAGTGGGTCTTTGAATCAAGTTATCTTTAAACACACCAAGTGGTTTGGCATTTGCAATTAAAAATTCCCATTCAGCAGCAGGAAAATTCTTTTCAAGTTCTTCTCCCATCACTTTAACTGAATCGGGTCGCTCAAAATAACGGTTTGTTTTTATTACATCCTCAACTAAAAGCATCATTGTTCCTTCAGAATATTCTAATTCCACAAACATTCCTTTGTGAGCTTTGCCAGCATTAATTACAAAAGAAACTGTTGAAGGAGAAGGACCTTCCATTGTTGAAACAACTGTTCCTAATTGATCACGCATAAACATCAACTAATCCAAATGTCATATAAAAATACCTCTTAGGTAACTTGCCGGTGATCACTTCAACCCAAATTTAATTTGTCTTTTTTTAACATTCCTTTTTCTAGTATTAACCATTCTTAATTGTCTTAAAGACTTAGCATCTTTAAGCAGTTTTAGGGCAAGTTGTTTTCTTTTAATTGACATCCCTGAACGCATGAGTATTGCGTCAGCATCCAAAAGGGTTTGCCGAACCCGATTCTCTAAATTATTTTCTACCATTTAACACACCAACCACTTTTGGCAACTCAAAGAGGGATTTAATTTCAAATTCGGGTTTTATACTTGCATAATCAATTACTTTTCCATTTCTATTAATTAAACAATTGTGCATTCCAACATTTTTTGAGCCGGTTATATCACTACGTAAAGAATCCCCCACCATTATTGCTTCGTTTGGTTTAACTTTAAGTTTATTCAAAATTGTATTAAACGCCACCGGATCAGGTTTGATTGTTTTTATCTCAAAGCTATAAACAATTTTGTCAAAATAAGTCGGCAAAGAAAGTTTGTTTTCAAGTTCTTTTGATTTAAGACTCTCAGTATTTGAAAGCAAACCAAGTTTAAATCCATCCGACCTAAGCTTTTTTAGAAATTCCCTAACATCAGGAAAAAAGTTTATTTTATCAAAACGATTAGTATAAATTTCATTAATCTCTTCTTGCAACAATACGTTGGGTTCCTCACTAAAAGCATTAAAAAAATCTCCTTTTAACTCTTCAAAAGATTTATATTGTTTTAATTGAGTGGCAAGTTCATATCGTTCAATAAATTCTGGGAGAGACGCGTGATCTTTTTTTGCTAACTCTGTTAACCTTCCAAAATCAACTGTTGCAGGAATTAAGGTATTCCACAAATCAAAAACAATTGCTTTAATCATCTTTTGCCCCTCTTTAATTTTCTTGCAATTCTTGCCTTTTTCTTTTCAGTTCGACCTCTTAACACAGAACCCAAATTGTTAAGCAAATATTTTCTATTGGCAGCAATAACTGCTTCAGGTTCTTTAGACTGCATAAAATGAATCCTTGAAAGTTCTTGCATATCTTTTGCAAAGTATGCTCTTCTTCTTTCTGCTTCAAGTTTAGAGTTAGATAAAAATACTTTACGCGGAAGAGCACTCATAAATCTTCTATTAACTATTGTTCTTTCTCCCTTTGAAGAAAGAATTTGCCCAAGTGCATTAGCATGCATTGAACCAACAACAACATAAACTGGTTTTCCTTTTTTTGCATTAATTGTATTACGAATAATTGAAGCCATATTCTCTTCACGCTTAATGCTTGCGCTTGTAACCCAAAGGAAACGATCAAAATCAGATTTTATTCTATTTACTCCTTTCATGAAAGAATATTCTGAAGAAAAAGTTTCAAGGTTAATTACCTTAAATGCTTTTGATCTTGCAACATCAGCAAGTTCAATTAACGAAGAAAAATTTGAGAACAAAACATTCAAGTACTTGTCACCATACATTCGTTTTGCCCTTGCAACATTCTCAGCCAAATACTTTGGAGGAGAAACTTTAAGCAAGCTATTATTTGCATGAGCCTCCCCAACCGCAAGAGCAAAATCAAAAAGTTCTTTACTCCCTTCAACACAAACCGTAGATCCATTCGGGAGAGAATGCAAGTACGAAAGTGCATAAAATGAATCCTTGAAAGTTCTTGCATATCTTTTGCAAAGTATGCTCTTCTTCTTTCTGCTTCAAGTTTAGAGTTAGATAAAAATACTTTACGCGGAAGAGCACTCATAAATCTTCTATTAACTATTGTTCTTTCTCCCTTTGAAGAAAGAATTTGCCCAAGTGCATTAGCATGCATTGAACCAACAACAACATAAACTGGTTTTCCTTTTTTTGCATTAATTGTATTACGAATAATTGAAGCCATATTCTCTTCACGCTTAATGCTTGCGCTTGTAACCCAAAGGAAACGATCAAAATCAGATTTTATTCTATTTACTCCTTTCATGAAAGAATATTCTGAAGAAAAAGTTTCAAGGTTAATTACCTTAAATGCTTTTGATCTTGCAACATCAGCAAGTTCAATTAACGAAGAAAAATTTGAGAACAAAACATTCAAGTACTTGTCACCATACATTCGTTTTGCCCTTGCAACATTCTCAGCCAAATACTTTGGAGGAGAAACTTTAAGCAAGCTATTATTTGCATGAGCCTCCCCAACCGCAAGAGCAAAATCAAAAAGTTCTTTACTCCCTTCAACACAAACCGTAGATCCATTCGGGAGAGAATGCAAGTACGAAAGTAAGTCATGATGAAGAGCTTTCTCTATAGCATGACTCCAAGGAAGAATTTCAATACTTGTTCTAATTGTCATTAACTTCACCCAAAAGGACGATTACTTCTTCGCATTCTAACTTTTGACCCCAATCGATCAACCAATCTATCATAAACAATACTAATATCCTGTTCATTTAAACCTGCCCTAAGGTCGGCTTCAATTAAAACGCTTGGAAAAGAATATTCTTTATGCAAAGAACTCAAAGAATACACAATACTTGCAATATTTTGGACACACTCAAGAAAGTGTCCAGCATTTTGAGAATTATTACAAAGAAATTCCACTCTTAAGGGTTTATCAAATTCAGTAGATTTAATATAAAAAACAAAAATGTTTTCAGCCCACTTTTTATCATAATCTTTTAGAATAGCATGACTAACAATTTTATTTGTATACGGAAAAGCAAATGTTCGTTCACCCGCCCGCAAATAATAATCCAACAAAGAAGCATCAAAAGAATTTTTTAATAAACTTGCATCAACCTTTAATGCAGAATTTGGGAGAATTTCTTCTTGAAGAATTTGTTTAAATCTTGCCCCCCTAGAATCTTCAACACAAGCAACCAAAGAACAAGAATATTCTTGAGCAACACCATACAACTTCTCAAAAAGATCAATAATTGAATAATACTCATCATTAAGTTCAGACTCAGTTCTGGGTTTATCTTGATATTGCGGAACAATACTCCCATCAATAAACATAAACTTTGGTTTATACTTTTGTATCATTTCAATTGAACACGAAACCTCTGCCTTTAACCTAACAAGAGAAAGACTTTGAGTTTCTTCATCAGCTTCAAGACCCGAACCAAGCAAAACTGGTTCCGGCAAAGAAAATGCAGCAGGATAATAATCAGTTTTAACTAATTTACCCCCTTCATAAGTAAATAAAACCCCCGCGGTTTTTATTATTGCAAGATCAATAAAAGAAAGTTTTTTGTGAATAAAACCAGAATCCACTCCAGCAACAGCCCCAAAACAATCTTTTTTATTGACTCCAACTACAATCGTCTCGAGTTTGTTTGGAGCACTCACACTTTTCAACCCCTGCAAAAGAAGAGAAAGTCGCTCATTATAATTGTGTCTTTGGTTAATAGCAGAAACTGCAGTTTCAAAAAAATCTTTAAACACTAATCTCACTAAATAAACTAAAGTTTTTAATATTTAAAGACATTCCGAGGCAATTTGCCGACAAAAAAGTTGACTTAAGAGCAAGGTTTATAAAGAAAATACGCTTTCTACTTGTTGGAAACTAGGCTTAATGAGCTAGGTTTAATTTCTTGCGAAAAAGGTGTTTTTTTATGAAAGCTAAATTTGAAGTGCGTACAATAAAAAGCTCTTGGAAACCCCCATTCAAAAAAGATATAACTGATGAAGCGTTTGAAGTAGAAGAAGGACAAGAGTTTGATAGAGTAAGAGGAAACGGAAATGATGAAGTAGTATACCAACTGCTAAAACTTTCTGGGGACCGAGCAGTAGTTAAATTCTCAAAACTATTCACATTAAAAATAGCAAATCCAGGAGACAAACAAATAGTTTTAGAAAAAGACAAACCAGTAGACATGACTTACATGTGGGGAGAAGACGGAACCACAAAAAAAATAACTTACAAAGGAACCGTATAAAAATAAACTTATTCTTGGCGTTGCTAAAAAGCAATGCCAAAATCGTTCCAAAAGTACCCATACGTTAAGATTAAAAAGACAAACATGAATACTAATTCATATGAATCAGGGCACGGAACAACCATTTAAGTGCATGGAAGTACTTGGAAACAGACTTAGAGTGGAAATAATTTGTTTATTACAAGAAAAACCAAGAACTGTACAAGAAGTATGCCACGTACTTGGACGAGAACAGAGTTTAATTAGTCACTCACTAAAACAACTTAGAGAATGCAATTTTGTCGATTATAGAAAAGAAGGAAAAAAAAGCGTGTATTATATAAAATCAGAAATTTTTAATAAAAAAAACAAAACAATATTTGAAATGTTTGAAGAACATGCAAAAACATATTGCAAAAATAAGCACAAAGAAGAATAAAATAATCTCTTTGGAAGGTGAGCAAAGATGGTGAAAGAAATCTATTTAGACTACGCTTCAACTACCCCCATTAGAAAAGAAGTACTAAAAGAAGCGATGCCATACCTAACAGAAAAGTTTGGAAACGCTTCAAGCTTTCATTCAAGCGGACTAATTGCAAAAAAAGCGATAAAAAACGCAAGAGAAAATATTGCAAAAATTCTAAATTGTGAACCTGAAGAAATAATTTTCACTGGAAGCGGAACAGAAAGTATTAATCTAGCGATAAAAGGAATTGCATTTAAAGAACTTCTTCAAAACAAAATGCAACCAAAAGGAATATTTATTACCCAAAAAACAGAGCACCATGCGGTAATAGAAACAATGCAGTGGATAAAAAAAATGGGTTTTGAAATAATTGAACTAGAGGTTAATGAAGAAGGGTTAGTTGACTTAAATGAAATGCGAAAAATAATTGGAAAAAAACAAAGCGAAGGAGAAAAAGTCCTTTTAGTTTCAATAATGTATGCAAATAACGAAATTGGAACAATCCAGCCAATCACAGAGATTGCTAAAACATGCCATGACCACAAAGTAATATTCCACACAGATGCCTGCCAGGGCGCAGAATATTTGAATATTGATACAAAAAAACTTGGAGCGGACTTAATGACACTAAATGGAAGCAAAATTTATTCATTCAAAGGAACTGGAATCTTATATAAAAGAAAAGAAATACAGCTAGAACCATTAATTCATGGAGGCGCACACGAAGGGGGAATGAGAGCTGGCACAGAAAATGTTGCAGGAATAGTTGGAATAAATAAAGCACTCGAACTCGCTGAAAAAGAAAAAAAGAAAGAAAAAAAAAGACTTGAAAAACTAAGAGACTACTTTATCAATAAAACAAAAAAAGAAATTCCTTACACCATTCTGAATGGGAGCGCAAAACAAAGGCTCCCAAATAATGTTAATCTTTCATTTGAAGGAGTAGAAGGAGAAAGTATCTTGCTCAGATTAAATGAAGCAGGAGTACGAGTAAGCACTGGAAGTGCTTGTTCTTCTCAATCACTAGAACCAAGCCACGTCTTACTAGCAATTGGACGACCACATGAACTAGCGCATGGAAGCATTAGATTCACACTAGGAAAAAATACTACAAAAAAAGAACTAAATTACACAATAAAAGTTTTAAAAGAAACAATAAAATTTTTAAGAAACATTTCACCAATTTGGAAGAAAAAATAGGGTGCGAGAAAAAATGAAAAGAAAGATAATTTTAGCAAGCACTAGCCCCAGAAGAAAAGAACTTGCAGGACAAATGGGACTTGAATTTGAAGTTATACCTAGTAATTATGAAGAGAATATGAATCAAAATTTGTCCTCAAAAGAACTTGCTAAAACATTGGCGTATGGAAAAGCAAAAGAAGTAGCAACCAGAGTAAATAAAGGAATTGTTATTGGAATAGACACATTTGTTGTTTTAGAAGGAAAAAAAATGGGAAAACCAAAAAACAAAGAAGAAGCATTTCTGATGCTAAAAAAAACATCAGGAAAAACACAAAAAGTTTACTCAGGAGTAGCAATGATTGATTGCGAAAATGGAAAAGAACTCAAAGACTGCGCGATTACAGAACTAAAATTTAGAAAAATGAGTGATGAAGAAATAAAAAAATATATAGAAACAGGCGAACCAATGGATAAAGCTGGCGCTTATGCAGTACAAGGATTAAGTTCAATTTTCATTGAAAAAATTAATGGGTGTTATCACAACATTGTTGGCTTCCCAATATATACCATTTATAAAAATTTGAAAAAACTCGGAGTAAATATATTTGAGTATGAAAAATGGAAAATGAAAGGTGATTAAATGAAAGTAGAAGGAAATGATTGGTTCTATTCAGACAAAGTAAAACAACACTTCATGAAGCCAAAAAACTTTGTCCACTCTCAAAAAGATGTTAAAGGTTTTGATGGATATGGAAAAGTAGGAAATGTTAAGTGTGGAGACTTAATGGAAATGTGGATTTGGGTAAAAGATGAAAAAATAAAAGGCTGCAAATGGAAAACATTTGGTTGTGCAAGTGCAATAGCTAGCACAAGTATGCTCTCAGAAATGTTACTTGAAAAGGGCGGAATGAAAATAGAAAAAGCCTTAAAACTAACTGGAAAAGATATCATGGATAGACTTGGAGGGCTACCCGCAATAAAAGTACACTGCTCAGTACTAGGAGACCAAGCACTAAGAGCAGCAATAAAAGATTACGAAAAAAACAGTCAAAAAACCCCAAAAGAAAGAAAGAAAAAGTAAAACTAACTCAATTTTGTTATGCAATCAATTTTCAAAAGAAAGGGCCGAGAAAACTACTTAAAAGCAAAAAAAGAACTTGAAGTTGCAAGAAAAATTGCTGAAAGAGCACAAAAAGACGAAGAAATACATGATTTGATGGCAAGATATGCTACTTTAAAAAAATCAAGAAACTTTTTAGAAGAACGATTCAAACGAACAACCGCAATTTTAAGACAATTACTCGCCCAAAAGAAACGAAACCCAAAAAGAGAAATAAAATGGATTTTTGAAATACAAAAAATAGATGAAGACATCAATTTTACTGAAAGCAGACTTTCTTCCTTAGAAGAAATACTAAAACAAATAACTTCAAAAAAGCAAAAATAAAATCAAGCACTAGATTAAAAAAGGAAAAGATCTAATACTAGTAGTATGGAACTAGTGCAATACATAGTTGTAAACACCTCGCTTGGAATGAACAAAGGTAAAATTGCTGCACAAGTAGCACACGCAGCAGTTTCGGTGCTAGACAAGGTAGATGAAGACACTGTTGAAGAATGGAAACAAACAGGAATGAAAAAAATAGTACTAAAAATAGCCTCAACTGAAAATCTAATTGAACTATTTGAAAAAGCAAAAAAAAGAGCACCCTGCGCACTAATTATGGATGCTGGACGAACCCAAATTGAATCAGGAAGCAAAACTTGTTTTGCTTGCGGACCAATCAATGAAGAAGAAGGAAGCAAATTATTCAAAGAATTAAAGCTATTATAGTAAGAATATTTTCCACAAAGTTGATAAAAATGAAATCAGGTTTTCTTAAACACGTAAATTCATTAATAACCCAATCTGATCTTGTGATTGAAGTAGTGGACGCAAGAAGACCAAGCGAAACACGAAATTATTCATTAGAAAAGTCAGTTCTAAAAAACAGAAAAAATCTTCTAATTGTAATGAATAAATCTGACCTTGTTGAAGACAAAAAACTATTAGAACAAAGAAAAGAAATCCTCTCAAAAGAATCAAGAGCAAAAGTAGTATTCATCTCAGCAAAAGAAAGAGACGGAATAAACATGATAAGAAGAGAAATGGGAGTAATCTCACAAAGAAAAACTATGGGCGACTTTGTAGTAGGAATAATCGGTTATCCTAATGTTGGAAAAAGTACTTTAATTAATGCCCTTGCCGGAAAAGGAAGAGGAAGAGTCGCAACAAGTAAAAAAGCCGGGCTTACTCGAGGAATAGCAAAAGTAAAAGTAACTGACGGAGTATATCTAATTGATTCTCCAGGAATAATTCCTATGGGAGATGAAGAATTTGAATTATATTTAGTCGAATCAAAAAATCCCAACCAATTAAAAGATGTTGACACTGCAGCAGTAAGATTAATTCAAATGCTTGGAAAAGATAAGGTTACAGAATTTTATGGAATTGATAAAGAAACAGCAGAACAACTAGATGAAGATGAACTACTTGAGGAAATTGCAAAGAAAAAAAATTTATTAATGAAAGGCGGAAAAGGAGACCCACTTAAAGGAGCAAGAGATTTACTTGAAAGATACCAACGACACGAGTTGAAATAAATGCCAAAAAAGTAAAACAATTCAATCTAACTCACGTGGAAAAAATTGGGCTTGATCCAAAATCTGCAAATTATGCAATAGTAGATGGAAAAGTTGTACAAATTGATTTTTACCCCCCACAAATAAAAGGGAACCAAAGTACAACTCCTTATGATTTAACACAAAGACTTAGATCAAAAACACTAAAAGTACTTGCAAATTTAATGAATGGGAGAGTAAGAAAAAGAATTAATCAAGAATTAGATAAACATTATGATGGAGACTTTTTGGCGAGAAGAATACTAAGTCACTTCAAAAGAGCAAAACCACAAATGAGACAAGAATTCGAAGAAATTTATTTGAGGATTAAATCGCTTTAATTAAATCAATTAATTGTTTAAGTTGAACTTTCTTTTTTAGGGACTTTTCTTTATCCAAGCGAACCTTTAACTCGCCAATCATGTCATCAGTAGTTATTCGCATAAAGAATACTCGCAAAAAAAGGTGTTTAAATGTTTGGATTTGATTCGACCATTATTTCATACTATTTGGGTAATAAGAACATCAAGCGAAACACTTACTTTTTTTGCTTCCTCAAGTGAAATCATAAAGTTTTTTCCAGCATTATGAAAATTTTCTTCTTTGACAAAAAGCCAGCCCTCTCGAGGAATTTTCCATGCAACAAAAAATTCTGCTCCGGCAGTTTTTGCCCAATTAACTTCATCATTAAAAGTAATAATTGGAATTGCTAAATGCGCACCTTTCCAAGCTTTGCACTCAAAAGCAAGAATTCGCCCATTTTTTAATGCAACAACATCAGGGGACGGCAGAGGAGACACTCCCGAACCCGCCACACGAAGAACAGCAAAACCTAAATCGGACAGAGTGTGAATTAACTCTCTCTCTGCATTAGCACCTTTGTTATAATGAGCCATTACTTATCACAAAAACATAATGAAAATAAAGAAAAATTATTATAAAAAACTTTACAAAAGAATTACTTTTTTTTTAATTTTGATTTTACCTTATTCACCTTAACTTCTTGAAGAATGGCTTTATCAGCAAGTTTTCTGACAAGTAAAATTACTACTACTAACGCTAACCCTGAAGCAAATGCCAAAAACATCGGAGAGGCAATTGAAAAAATAACTGAAAACAATATCAATAAAAGCGAACCCACAACAACCCCATATTTTATTATTTCTTCTTTAACACTCTTAAGTGCAATAAAAATCAGAGCAATTCCTGCAAGCATATACAAAACCATTCTATAGGTGTCAGCAGATTTTGTAGCTTGATCATAATTTTCAAAAGCTAAATCCGTTGCATTACAATATTTATAATCACTAGACCCAATCCACTCCCCATCAGAAGCAATACACTTTTCCTCTGATTTAATCAGTGAATAATCCATTGCGGGAGGAGAAGGAATAATAAAACCAAGCAAGGAAGAGACAAAAATAAACAAAAGCAATCCAATTAGCAAAGAAAAAACAGCTTTAAATTTCATATAACTTAATTACTAATTTGAACTATTTAAAGCTTCTGGGAAAGAAAGCTTTGCACTTTAAGTAAGGAAAAAACAGGACTAAAAAAGCAAGTAAAATACTAAACGTGCAGGTCATTTTCCATGGAAAGCTTTAATTATGCCTGGGCATTAATAGTTACATGGCTGTAAGGAGAGAGATAAAAAGACAAAGACGAAGCGCCATTCGTCGAGAACAACGCAGGATGGGAATAGAACCAGAATTAAAACCTATATTGCCTGCTAGAGGAGATGTTCTTACAGGCCCATTACGTTGGCCTGGTATTGAGGGAAGACTTGTAAGAAAAATTGATGAAGCATGGAGACTTAATGAACTTAAGAAAAGAAAACCAAAACTCCCAAAATGACTTTAGGTGCAACGCTGGGAAAGAAAAATTAAACATAAAGCCCTTTTGGAGAAATACTATCTTTTGAAGAAAGATCCACAATCTTTTCTTTATCCTCATCCTTCTTTTTTGAACCTAAATTAACTCTAGTTTTTGCTTTCTTAGTATTACGTTCATTTTCTGCTTTTCTCCTCGCTTTTCTTGCTTCATTAAAAGGATTCTTTTGTTCCATACAACTTCACCTACTTTAGAGCTCTAGAGATGTGTCTTGCTGATTCAAGCTCATCTTCTTTATTAGAAGTTAAATTAACCTTCAAATTATAAATTGCTTTCTTTAGCCTTTTCTTTAAAGGAAGCTTATTTCCATTACCTGCACTGCTTTCACCTTCAAAACCGAATTTCGCCATTTTTAACCACCTAAACAACTTTTCTTAAGGGCAGTAAGATTTAAATGCCCTTTTGATGAATAAGTTTTTGTAAATAATGACCTTAAATGGTGATTAGTGGCACTAGATGCCAAAATAGCGCTAAAAATTAGCGCATTAAAATGGTTTGTGTTTCATGGAAACAATACTGAAAGCAAAAATTTTGACTGGAAAAAAAGAATTTAAAGTAGGTTTTGATAAAGACAATGATTTTTTAATTGTTCAAACTACTAAAAGACCAGAAAAAGGAAAAGCTAACACAGAAATTGTGAAAGAATTGAAAAGATTCTTTAAAAGTGATGTAATAATTGTTTCCGGACTTGCGAGCAAAGAAAAAAAGATTGCAGTTGATTTATCAAAAGAGCAAATATTACGAATGCTCGAAAATAGCACAAACTAATTCTAAAAACCGTAAAAGGAAAATTTTGCAAATAAATTAATGACAGACTTTAAAAAAGTCTTATTTAATGCCAAAATTCAGGAGAAGTGAAATCATGGCAAAGACATATTTGAGCGCAGTTAAATACGAAGTGCTCGCAAATTACGAAGTACAAGGAGTTGTAGAAAAACCAGACATAGTGGGAGCAATCTTTGGTCAATGTGAAGGACTTTTAGGAGAAGACATGGATCTAAAAGAACTACAACAAGCAGGAAAAATTGGGAGAATAGAAATTACTGTAACTAAAGGAAAAGGAACAACATTTGGAGAAGTAACAATCCCAAGTTCGCTTGATCAAATCAAAACAAGTATTCTAGCAGCAACAGTGGAAACAGTTGAAAAAGTTGGTCCATTTGAAGCAAAAGTTAAAGTAACAAAAATCCAAGACACAAGAAAAGAAAAAAGAGATGTAATTACTGACAGAGCAAAAGAATTACTAAAACACTTACAACAAAACGAAGGAGTAGAAAGCTCTGAAATGGCTGACTCAATAAAATCAGATATTCGAACAGAAAAAATAATTGATCTCAATGGATTACAAGCTGGACCAGAAGTAGCAACTTCACCAGAAATAATTGTTGTTGAAGGAAGAGCAGACGTACTAAAACTATTAAGTTATGGAATAAACAACGCAGTAGCAATGAATGGAGGAAACATTGATCCCCCACTAATTGGACTATGCAAAGAAAAACTAGTAACGGTTTTAATTGATGGAGACAGAGGAGGAGAATTAAACGCTAAAAAGTTAGCTTCATTAACAAAAGTAGATTTTGTTTGTGTTGCACCTGATGGAAAAGAAGTTGAAGAATTAACTCAAAAAGAAATACTTCAAGCACTAAAAAGAAAATTACCATTCGCAGAAGCATTTAATGGAAAAGAAAACTCACAAACTCCAGCGTTTGAAGCTAGACAAGAATTCCAACCAAGACCATTTGGACAAGGCGGATACAGAAACGATAGACCACAATACAACAATGGTTCACGCTATCCAAATAACAGACCACAATTTGGAAACAATAGACCGGATGGACGAAGAGACTTTGGCAACAGACCACAATTTGGACACAACAGGCCATTTGGACAAAGTGGATTTGGAGGAAGAGACCGCCCACAATTTGGAGGAAACTTTCAACGAAACGAGTTCAGACCAAGATTTGAGGGAAGAAGAGACTTCGCCCCACAAGGACAAGCGTTTGTTCCAAAAGAAGAACCCGTACCACAAGAAGTACTTGATCTAAAAAAAGAATTTGACAAACTAAAAGGCAAGTCAAAAGCAAGATTAATTGATGAAAAGAAAAAGAAAATCAAGGATGTTGAAGTAAAAGACCTCCTTGAATCAATACAAAAACAAAAGAAAAAGATAGCAACCATAATGTTTGATGGAATAATTACAAACAGACTTGTGGAAGCTGCCGAAAGCAAAGGTGTTGCAACAATAGTAGGAGTAAAAAAAGGAAACATTACTTCAACTAAAGTTAAGACATTCACATTATAAGACTAAAAAATTAGAAGAGTGAAGGAAATTCCTTCACTTCTTTTTTTTAAAAAAAATTATTTTCTTTTATGAAATGGCCTAGCAGCTGTTTCAACTTCTTCAAATGGAATAACCACTGTCTTGTTAAACAACAAGAACAAAGAGAACATGAACAAAACAGCCCAAATAAAGAACCAAGCGATTGGCTCAACAAGTGCAGTAGCAGCTTGTCTTGAAGTCATGTTAGTTTGAAGAGAAGGTATCTGTGCACCTGTTATTTCGTACAAAGAATCCTTACAATCCTGGAACTTCAATTCAGCCAATAATTGTTCTGAACTAGTTAAATTAGCCAAGTCCTTTATCCCAGAGTACTCAACACACTTACTATAATCTCTTACACTTTGCCAAGAATCAAACATTACTGCTGCAGATTTAACTAGCATCAATACTGTAATTATTGCCAAAAAGATTCCTAGTACTTGAGTCCACTGAAAATCTTTAGTGCCAAGTCTCAATAATATCGTTTTATGCAAAAAGCACCACCTTGCACTAAATAAGTCAAAAACCACTATATAAGCTTTCTTGCCCAAAAAATAAAAGAAAAAAACACTAAAGTTTAAATAGTTCTCACTCCTAATCATCAATATGGTTACAAAAAATACTAAAACAAGCGATGAAAGAACAATGATGATAATCACTCACATACTAGGACTATTCTTAGGCTTTATTGGACCACTAATAATATTACTTGTAGCTAAAGACACTGAAACAAAAAACCACGCAAGAAAAGCTCTAAATTGGCAAATAACAATGGCAATAATAGGAATAATTCTTTTTGGGGTTTTCTTTACAATTGGAATGGGCTCAATGCTTCTAACAATGGTTAACCCCTTATTCATGATAGTTTATTTTGTGTGCTTTTTCTTACTGTGGATTCCAATTATGGGACTTGGAATTGCAAACTTGGTATTTTGTATCATGGCTGCAATAAAAGCAAAAGATGGAATCCTTTGGACTTACCCATTCTCTATTCCTTTATTAAAAACTGAATAAAACCCCAAAAAAAGCCAAAAGTCAAGGTTTAAAAAAACACTGCGAAACTCTTTCTTTAACAAGCTGCAAAGCAGCTAGTAATAAAGAAGACAAATAAATGGTGGGCCGGTGGTCTAGCGGTTATGACATCACCCTTACAAGGTGAGAGTCGCCGGTTCGAATCCGGTTCGGCCCATTTCTTTTTTTTATCTAAAAAACCTTATTAAGCAGAAAACAAATAAATAATGCATGAAAAAAATAATTCTAATACTACTCCTGCTCTTAATTACAACAATTACTTTCTCTGAAGAAGCAATGTACCCCACAACCATTGGACAAATGAATGCAGAAGCAAAACTATTTGGACACGGAGAAATTAGCGGATTAAAAAATGGAGAAGAAGTTAAGTTTCAAACGCTAACCTTTCAAGAAACGGATTACCAAAAACTAAATCAAATAAAAGAAGAGCTTCAAATAAACGGGACAATAATTTATCCAAAATATATTCTTGATGAATTTGGAAACAAATATGCTGTATTTAGCATAAAAGAAAATGGGGATTTCAATTACACAATAACTGCAGATCTAACCATTACTTCGTTAATATTTGAGCTAACCGATTACAATATTGGAAATTCCCCCGAAGAAGTAAAAAACTTTTTAGAACCAACCGAAAAAATTGAGAGTAGTTCAACACAAATTGCAGTAGTTGAAAAAAACAAACTTACAACCCAAAGTTTCTTAGACTCATTAAACAGCACAATAGCTTGGACAAATGATTACGTAGAATATGCCCAAGGAACAGATTTCCAAAAATATTATTTGTTACAAAAATCCGCACTTGAAACACTACTAACTAGAAAAGGAGTTTGTGATGAATTTGCAAATCTTGGTGCCGCACTATTGCGCTCAAAAAAAATTCCAACAAGACTTGCAATAGGAATTACCTTTGATGGAAAAGAGTGGGGAAACCACGCGTGGATAGAAATATACCACAACAAATTTGGGTGGCTACCAAGCGACCCAACGTTTAGAGAAAGTGGATTTGTTGATGCAACTCACATAAAAATGGGTTCATTTAGCGACGTGACTCTATCACTAGCAAAATCTTCTTTTCCAAGTACAGCAAATGTAACCTTTGACACACAAGGAACTCTCCCGGAAGTAAAAGTAAAAAACAGCCAATACTTTAATGACATAGAAATACAAACAACTGCAAGTGAACTAAAAACACAACAATGGAACAATGTTACCTTAAAACTAAAAAATAAAACAAAAGGGACTATAGTTACTCCAATTAAAGTGGCTGGCCCCAGCACAAATTACCTTGGAGTAGTTGCGTGCGTAAAAGACAAAGAAGAATGCTTAATTGTTGATGAAAGCAAACAATCAGTAATTTTAGGACCTGAAGAAACAAAAGAAATCACTTTCAAATTTTTCCCAAACATAAACTTGGACAATGAACACAAGATTGAAACAAAAATATCTTTCTTTTCGCTTGCAGAACCTTATTCAAAAGATATTACAATAATTAAAGGCAGTCCAAACAATAATTCAGAACTTAGAATAAAAGATGTAACCCAATTAGTAGACATTGGAAAAGTAACACTGCAAATAACTGCTTTAAATCTTTTTACAGAAGACAAATTAATTGACATAAATATTAACACCGAAAACCAACTAATAAACTATCAAGAAATAATTCCTGCACTCAGCACAAAAATTATAAATAAAGAAATAATGCAAGAAGATGAAAATTGGACATACCACTTGACAATATCAACCCCCAGTGCGATTTACTCTCAAATAATAGTTGGGCCGGACAAAACAAGCGGATCCATAATAGTTAGGCCAATTGAAATTAAACCTACAGTAGTAGAACAAAAGGTACAAACAAACCAAGAAAAAAGCATGTTCACAACACTACTAGAAAACCCAATAGTGCTAGTAATCGCACTCCTCTCAGGAATAGCCATAATGCTATTTGGACTATTCATGGTAAACAAACACTACTTATAAATAATAATTTTCCAAATAAGAGAGATTTTTAAACAATACTAAATCCAAAATAATTAAACAACAAAAGAAGTGCAAAGCACTCTTTAACACAAAAGCGATCGTTGTCTAGTGGTTATGATTCGTCCTTGCCAGAACCTTATTAAGGTTCACGAAAGAATTTGCCCTTTGCTTCAAAAAGAGCAGAAAACTTAGTGTGCTTAAAACAAAGCAGCAGATAGGACGGGGCCCGGGTTCAATTCCCGGCGGTCGCACTCAATTTTTATTCTTTATTTTACTAGACATGCTTATGGAAAAAAAGTAATTATTTCCCAAACAACCTCAAACCAAACAAGGTTACCTAAAAAATAGGATAAAAACCAAATGAGAATCTTGCGAGAAGTAAGGTTTAAGTGAATAAGAAAATTATTTTATCTTCTCTTTTTGTTATGGTTTTGTTTCTTTGCTAATTTTCTTGCAGGAGTTTTCTTCTTTGCAAACTTTCTTACAGGAGTAAGAACCTTATGAGCAAGTATTCTCTTAATTGAAGTTGAAGTTTCTCTATGGAAATTAAGTTGAGAATAAACCTCAGTAACGGCATAATGGTAAGCAATTATTGCAGGGGCTAAAGCAAACAAAGTTGCTGCTCTAAAACCAAGACTAACTGCAACTGGATTAATAAAAAAGAAGCCAAGAATAAGACTAGTTATTGTTCCAAGAACAAGCACTGCAAAAGAAAACAAAACAAACACCAAAATTAATACTAACAAAATTGAAGTTATTGCTTCGGGAAATTTATTGTGAGTCATTGCCCAAGAATCTTCAACAGCTTTTTTTACTCCCACAGTTTTATTACAAAAAAGAGTGGTGGTGAAAAATAATCTTACTGAATTATAAATTACAAGAACAAAATAAGCTGTAGTGCAAAGAGCAAAAAGATTCATCACAAAATTGGTTGAAACCAAAGTGTAATAATAATACAATAGCCCGGTTGAAATTAAAAGTAAAACTTGAATATATCTAAAAGAAGCATGCAAATTCCAAACAAAAATATAATACATTTCAGTAAAAACAAGTAAAACGATATCAATTAGCTTTGTTGGATGAAAATCAGGGGCTTTAATATTTCTTTCAGAAAGACAATATTGAGTCAGCGCAATAAAACCAACTATTAAAGCTAAGTACAAAACATCATATAAGAAAAAAACTATCGGCAATAACTCGGGAGTAAACAAATTATATTCTTGAATCGCTTGAGGCAAAAGCAAAATCACTGGGAGTGAAATCCAAAAGAAAACCAAAAACCAAACCACTTTATTCAATGAAATCCACGAATAAGCCGAAG
>CAZIEL010000002.1:0-33213 GCA_964538165.1 uncultured archaeon
TTAATCAAACACTAAATAGCGACTTTGGAAAAGATAATTATAATAATAGTTCTTGTAATCGCAACAGTAATCATGAGTAGGACTCCAAGAAAAGAAGACACTGACCAAAAGTGGGTGGAAAATAAACAATGATTAAGCAACCTGCCTTTTTGGAGAGGTCGAAAGCAGGTTTATAAATGTTTTTTTTAGGAAATTAGTTATTGAGTACACTACTCTTGAAGCAATAGGTGAGCTAGCTGAAAAGAGCAAATACCAAAAAACTCTGTTTTTTTGGTTAGAAGATTTTGTCAAAATAGAAGAAATCTTCGCCGAATGTGTATTCTCAATAAAGTGTAAAAATTTGAGAAATGTGATTTAATGTCAGAATTTAACGCACCAAGAAGAGGATCAATCTCATATTATCCCCGAGTAAGGGCGAAGAAAGAAACTCCTAGTCTTAGAGGTTATGGAACTGAAAATAAACCACTTAATTTTTTAGTTTACAAAGTTGGAATGGTTCAAGTGCAAGGAAAAAACACGCACAAAGCAAGTCCTTCTTTTAATCACGAAGTTGTGGTGCCAGCAACAGTTGTTGAATGTGCGCCTCTAAAAGTTTTTGGGGTAAGAGCATACGAAAAAGCAGAAGTTGGGTACTGCGTATTAAGTGATGTTATAGCGGATAATGTTGATAAGGAATTAAAGAGGACAATTTTAAATTTTAAACAACCTCAAAACAAAGATGGAAAAGAAAAGAAAGAAGATAAAAAAGAAGAAAAGAAAGAGGACACTTACACAATAGCTGATTTTGAAAAAGAACTTGCAGAGATAGAATATTTCACTTTGTTAGTAAACACACAACCTTCATTTAAGAAAACTCCTGATATAAGCGAAGTATTTCTTGGCGGAACAAAAGAACAACAATTAGCGTATGCTAAAGAAAAATTGGGAAAAGAACTTCCGCTTGAAGAAGCATTCAAAGAAGGAGAATTTTTGGATGTTAGAGCTGTAACTAGAGGGAAAGGATTCCAAGGGCCAGTTAAAAGATTTCATGTTAGATCACTTAGACCAAAAAATAAAAGATCAAGAGTAGTTGGATCAATCGGACCATGGCACCCAAATACTGTAATGTGGACTGTTGCAAGAGCAGGACAAATGGGGTACCAAAATAGAACAGAAACAAACAAAAAATTAATTAAGATTTCAAAAGATATTACACAAGTTAATCCAAAATCAGGATTCAATAATTTTGGATTAGTACAAGGAGAATATGCATTAATATTTGGTTCAGTACCTGGGCCAGTTAAAAGATGTATTGCAATAAGAAAAAGTTTAAGGCCAGCACAACAAGTAGGAGTACAACTTGGTACAGTTGATAAAATATTAATTAATTAGTAAATTGAAAGTTGATTTTTATGAAAGCAGACATAATTGGAATTGATGGAACAACAAAAGGAAGTTTTGAACTTCCAAGTGTTTTCTCTACTGAATATAAACCAAAATTAATCAAAAGAGCTGCACTAGCAATTCAATCAGCAAAAAAACAACCAAAAGGAGCAGATCCAAGAGCTGGAAAAAAGAATACTGCAATGTACAAGGGATACAGAGGAGTTCCAGCAATGCACAGAACAATTAATGTTGAACACGCAAGATTACCAAGACTAAAAAATAGAGGCGCATTATTATACGGAAGAGTTGCATCTGTACCGCACGCGGTTGGTGGACCTGCAGCACACCCACTAAAATCATGGGAAATACAAGAAGAATATATTAACAAAAAAGAAAAAAAACTTGCTCTTAAGAGTGCAATCGCAGCAACAACAAACAAAGAACTTGTATCAAAAAGATTTGTTGTTGAAAAAGAATTGCCAATCGTAGTTGAAGATAAATTAGAAGATATTGCAAAAACAAAAGAAGTACTTGAAATGTTTAACAAAATTGGTGTTGGAAAAGATGTTACGACCGCAAAAGAAAAAATAAGAAAGAGAGCAGGAAAAGGAAAATCGAGAGGAAGAGTTTGGAAAGAAAAGAAAAGTGTTCTAATTGTTACTGGAAAAAATTCTCCTGTGTTAAAGGCATCAAGAAATTTGCCAGGAGTAGAAGCAGTAACAGCGCAATCACTAAATGTTGATTTGTTAGCTCCCGGAGCAGAAGCAGGAAGATTAGTTGTTTACACAAAAAGTGCTGTAGAAGAACTTGGAAAAGAAAAAGAAGGGGCTACAGTAAAGAAAAAAACAGAAGTTAAAGAAAAAATAGTTAAGAAAAAATGATTTACACTTAGGGATCAAAAATGGTTAAACTAAAAGAAGAAGAAAAACGACAAGCACAAGCTGAAAAAGCTAAGGAAGTTTCTAAAGATGAAAAGAACAAAGAAGCAAAGGCAAAACAAGCAGAGAAAGTTGAATCAGCTTTAGCAAAAACTGCAACACTTCACGACCTTGATGTATTAAGACACCCACTTGTAACAGAAAAAGCAGTTGGGATGATAGAAGCAGAAAACAAAGTTACATTTGTTGTTGATGATAATTCATCAAAACCAGAAATAAAAAAAGTAATAGAAGAAGCATATGGAGTAAAAGTAACAAAAATTAATGTTATTAGAGACATGAAAGGAAGAAAAAAAGCAATTGTTAAATTAGATAAGAAATTTAAAGCAAGCGAACTTGCAACAAAACTAGGAGTTTTGTAAAAAAAGGTGGATTATTGAAATTTTTTGAAAGTGAAATTTATGGGTAAACGATTAATCTCACAAAGAAGTGGAAAAGGATCCCACACATTCAAAGCAAAGCATAAGGGAATAGAAGCAAAGTACATTATTCAACAAGAAGGGGTAATGAAAGGAGAAATAACTGACTTAATTAAAGAAAATGGAAGAAATGCAATAATTGCAGAAATCACTTTTATTGATGGAAAGAAAGAATACATTCCTGCAGCAGAAGGAATTGCTTTAGGACAAAAAGTACAACAAGGAAAAGGAGCAGAAATAGCAACTGGAAATGTTTTATATTTAGAAGAATTGCCTGAAGGATGCCCAGTTTATAATTTAGAAAAAATCGCTGGGGATGGAGGAACACTGATAAAATCAAGTGGAAGTTACGCTTTATTAATGGCAAAAGATAGCAAGAAAGCAACAATAAAAATGCCATCAGGAACACTATTAGTTTTACCGCTTGTTTGTAGAGCAACAATAGGAAATGTTTCATGTGGTGGAAGAAAAGATAAGCCAATGGTAAAAGCAGGAAACGCATTCTTTGCATTTAAATCAAAAAGAAAAATGTATCCACGAGTAAGAGGAGTAAAGATGAATGCTGTTGATCATCCATTCGGAGGAGCAGCACACCACGCAGGAAAATCAAAGAGTACATCAAGAAATGCTCCGCCTGGAAGAAAAGTTGGACACATTGCTTCAAGCAGAACAGGAAGACTAAAGAAGGGCTAAAAATAGGAGAATATTTGAAAAATTGGTTAAGGTGTATAAAATGGCTGGAATAAAAGAAATAACATTCAAGGGAAAAAAATTACCTGAATTATTAGAATTGAGTATGCAAGATTTCGCTAAATTATGCACTTCAAGAGCAAGAAGAACTCTGTTAAAAAATGGAATTGATAAAAAAATATTGAAAAAAATAGAAACTGCAAAGAAAAATCCAAAAGCAAAAGCAATTAGAACCCACAGAAGAGATATTGTAATAGTTCCACAAATGGTTGGAGCAAAAATATCAGTATACAAAGGAAAAGATTGGGAAACTGTTGAAGTAAATGAAAAAATGCTTGGACATTATTTAGGAGAATTTGCACTTACAAGAAAGAGATTACAACACGGAAAAGCTGGAATTGGGGCAACAAAGTCTTCAACTGCAGTAACCGCAAGAGGATAAAAGTAGAAAGATTGAGATGGTATTTATGGCTGGAATCAATTATCAAGCAGATGTTGGAAAAGAAAGTAAAATTGCAAGAGCAATGATAACTAACTCTCCAATATCAATGAAATATTCAGTAGAACTTTGTAATCAAGTGAAAACAAAGCCAGTAAATCAAGTAATTGATTTCTTAAAAAGAATAGAATCTCATGAAGAGTATTTGCCCTTACTAAAATATCACAAAAAAGTTGCGCACAGAAAGGGGAATGCAAAAAATGGAGCAAAAGCGGGAAGATATCCTCAAAAAGTTGTAAGAGAATTTATTAAGTTACTTGAACTTGCAAAATCAAATGCAGACTTTAAAGGACTTGATGCGGAAAAACTATTAATCATTCACATTTACGCAAATATGGGGATGAATAGATTCAGTTATCAATCCAAAGGAAGAATAGCAGGAAAAGCAAGAAGAAGAAACGCAACAAATATCGAAGTAATAGTTCAAGAAATGAAGTAAAGGGATTAAATTTACAAGGTGTGAAACAATGATAGAACGAACATTCATACAAAAAAATTTCAATAAAATGGAACTTGAAGATTACCTGACAAAAAAACTTGACAGGGCTGGGTTCTCACATTTAGAAATAATAAAAACACCATTAGTAACAAGAATTGTTTTGCACGTGGCAAAACCTGGATTTGCTATCGGAAAAGGCGGGTCAACAATTAAAACACTTACAGATATAGTTGCAAACAAATACAAAATTGATAACCCTCAAATAGAGATACAAGAAATAAAAACTCCAAATTTGAATGCAAAAATACTTGCGCAAAGAATGGCCGGAATGATACAAAGAGAATTTTCTTGGAGAAGTGTTGCTTACAAATTAGTAAAAGATGTAGTAGATTCTGGAGCACAAGGAGTAGAACTTGTAGTAAAAGGAAAATTATCTGGAAAAGGTGGAAGAAAAAGAAAAGTAAGAATAGCTTATGGTTATATGAAAAAACTCGGGGCACAAACTAAGTGGGTTGACTATGCTAAAGCAGCAGCTTATCCAAAATCAGGAGCAATAGGAATTAGATTGAGAATAATTAGACCTGATGTAATTTTCCCAGATAAAATTGATGTTAAAAAAGCAATAACTGCTCTAAAGACAGTTGAAAAAGAAGTTACTGAACAAAAAGAAGTAAAAAAAGAAGAAAACACAATGGAAGTAACTGAAATAGAAGTAAAAGCAGCAATAGTTGATGAAAAAAAAGAAGAAATAAAAGAAAAGAAAGAAGAAGCAAAAGAACACAAAGAACAAAAAGTTGTTGAGAAAAAAGAATGATAAAAAGAGGCGAACAAAATGACACTAAAACACCAAGAATTACTAAAACTTTCTGAAAGAGAGTTGAATGAAAAAGCAATGGAATTAAAACAAGAGTTGTCTAAAGAGAGAGCAGTAATTGCAAGCGGTACAAGAAGTGAAAAACCAGGAAAAATAAGAAAACTTAGAAGAGAAATTGCAAGAATATTAACAGCATTAAATGTAAAAAATAAAAAGGAGACAAGGAAATAAATGCAAGAAGTGGACAAAATCAGTGGCCTACCAAAGGATTTGTTTGATATTAGCAATATTGCTAAAGATCAGCAAAAAATAAAAGTAGAAGTAATAAGGAGAAAGTTCTCTAAGTTTGTTACTTTGGTAAGTGGAATTGATGATAAAGAGACACTAAAAGAAATGGGAAAAGAAATGAAACAAAAATTTGCATGTGGTGGAACAGTAAGAGAAAATGAAATTGAATTGCAAGGAAAACACAAAAACAGGGCAATTGATTTTTTGATTAGCAAAGGTTATAAGAGAGAATTGATAGAAGCAAGAGGACAATAAAAAAAAGGAGAAGTGGATAATGATTAAAGGGAAGTGTTACGAAATCACAGAAAAAAATCTTTTGGGTCACGAAATGATTGGCTTAAGAGTTAATGTGACAAAAAGCACTGACAAAGCGAGAGAGGGAACAAAAGGAATTGTGTTAGATGAAACACAAAATACCTTTGTAGTACTTACTAGCGATGGAAAAGGAAAACAAGTACTCCCAAAAAAAGAGTGCGAGTTTGAATTTGATTTAGAAAAAGAAAAAGTGATTGTAAAAGGAAAAGATATTTTGAAAAGACCAGAAGATAGAGTGAAAGAATTTAGAAATTGATTTTTGAGAGATGATGAAAAATGGCTGAAAAAAAAGCAAAAAAAGAAAAAAAAGTTGCAATAGTTGTTGAAAAGGTTGCTGGAAAAGAAATAGTTTATCCAATAAGAGGAAATATTTTTGAGGGAAAAGTAACAAGTGCAAAAGCAGATAAGACAGTTACAGTTGAAAGAGAAGTAACACAATATGTTCCAAAATATGAAAGATATAAAAAGATTAAATCAAAGATAAAAGCTCATAATCTTTTGAGTATTAATGCGAAAGAAGGAGATTTAGTTAAAATTGGAGAAACAAGAAGAATATCCAAAACAAAATCATTTGTGGTAATGGAAATAATTGGAAAATCAATGTAAATTGAAATTTATTGGTGATGATGAATGAAAGCAATGAGTATACCGAACAATAATGCATTAACATTACACAGCAGAATACTTTGCGCTGATAATAGTGGAGCAAAAGAAGTTGATATTATTTCAGTATTTGGATACAAAAGTAGGAAAAAACAATATCCTAGTGCAGGAATTGGATCACTAGTTAATGTTGTAATAAAGAAAGGGAAACCTGAAATGAAAGGAAAGATTGAAAGAGCAGTTATAATTAGAACAAGACAAGAATTTAGAAGACCAAACGGAATGAGAGTAAAGTTTGATGATAATGCAGTGGTTCTTGTTGATGAAGAAGGATTGCCAAAAGCAAGTGAAATAAAAGGATGCGTTGCTAAGGAAGTTGGAGAAAGATTTCCAAAGATAGTTGGACTTGCGCCAATGGTAGTTTAAATTTATTGTAAAAATTAGGTGAAAAGATGAGTAAAAAACCAAGTAAGACAAGAAAAGAAATGTACAATATGCCGATGCACAAAGCATCAAAACAAGTTGCTTCACACTTAAATGAAAAACTAGCTAAGGAATTCAAAAAAAGATCAATTCCTGTAAGAAAAGGCGATACTGTAAAAATAATTAGAGGAGATAATAAAGGAAAAGAAGGAAAAATAACTGCTGTAAATAGACACAGCAGAAAAATATTTGTTGAAAAAGTAGTTACAAAAAGAAGCAATGGTGAAGAAAAACAAATTGCAATTGACGCATCAAAAGTAATAATTAAGGATGTTGACAGAACTGACCGAAAAAGATTTGAAGTTAAGAAGGAAAAAAACTAAAAGGAAAATGGCGTGAAAAGGTGATTTTATGAGTAACAAGGGAGAAAACAAAAAAGCAAAAGCAATAAGCATGCCGCGAACAGTACACGTAAGTAGAAAAGAAAACTTTTGGACTGTAAGAACAAAAGCAGGGCCATTTAACAAAGAAACTTCAGTTGCACTTGGAATTGTATTAAGAGATTATGCAAAATTAGTAAAGACAATGAAAGAAGTGAAACACATTCTTAACTCAAAAGAAGTAAAAGTAAATGGGATTACAAGAGAATCACACCAATTTCCAGTGGGATTGTTTGATGTAATTAGTATAACTAAACAAAAAGTATTCTTTAGAGTGCTTTTGGATGATAAACAAAGATTAATCTTAAAACAAATGAGTGAAGACAGTAACGAAAAAATATCAAAAGTAACAAACAAAGTAATGAATTCAAAAGGAATTCAATTAACAACAAATGATGGAAGAACATATTATGGTGTGAAAGCAAATGTTGGAGACTCATTAAAGATAAAATTGCCTGAAGGAAAAGTTGAAAGTGTACTTGAATTCAAAGAAGGAATGGCAGCGTACTTGACAAAAGGAGCTAACTGTTCAAAAGTTGCAACAATAAAAGAAATTGTTCCAGCAACACAAAGAAGAGATAAATTAGTAAAATTCATTGATGGAAAAGAAGAATTTGAAACTACTGCAGTAAATGTTATGGTAGTAGGAAAAACAAAAGCAGAAATTGAAGGATTGAATTAAATAAATTTGGAGAAATGGGATGAGATTTATGCAACAAGTATTATTAGACAAAGTAGTAGTGAATATGGGAATAGGTTCTGATCCTGACGAAATGAAAAAAGGAATCCAAATAATCCAAATTATTACTGGAAAAAAACCTTCTCAAAGACGATCCTTCGCAAAAATCCCTGATTGGGGATTAAGACCGGGTGTTCTTGTGGGACTTATTGTTACTCTTAGAGGAAAGGATGCAATTGAATTTTTGAAAAAAGCTTTCCAAGCAAAAGAAAATAAACTTGCAGCAAAAAGTTTTGATAATGCTGGAAACTTTGGATTTGGGGTAAGAGAATATATTGATTTACCTGGTGCAAAATATGATCCAAAACTGGGAATAAAAGGATTTGATGTGCTTGTTTCATTGAAGAAAAAAGGATATAGAGTTAAAGTAAGGAAATTAAAAACATCAAAAGTAGGAAAAGCACAAAGAGTGAGTGTGCCAGAAGCAATAGAATTTGTAAAACAATTAGGTGTGGAAGTAGAATAATATTTGTGTAATTATTTGAGGCAGATAGCATGAATTATGAAGACAAAGCAAAAAAGCCAGTAGTAAAAAAGCAAAAATCAAGAAACGAGGCTTTGAAGAAAAGAACCGTTGGAGTAAGAGAGTGCAAAATTTGCGGTGCAAGAAAAGGAATGATTAGAAAATACAAACTTGGAATTTGCAGAAGATGCTTTAAAGAAAGAGCACAAGATTTAGGCTGGGAGAAGTTTTGAGGTGAAAAAATGGCGCAACAAGACCCAATAGTGGATGCATTAACAAAAATAAGGAATGCTGAACAAGCTTCACGAACACAAGTAAGCTTAAGGCCTGCCTCAAATTTTTTAGGAGAAGTACTAAAAATTGCACAACAAAATGGTTACATTGAAGGATTTGAAAAGAAAGAAAACAAAGGATTAATCTCAATCGATGTTAAATTAGTCGGAAAAATTAATGAGTGCAAGGCAATAAAACCAAGATATGCAGTTAAGAAAACAGAATTTGAAAAATATGAAAAGAGATACTTACCAGCAAGAGATGTTGGATTAATTATAGTATCAACACCAAAAGGACTAATGACACATATTGAAGCAAAATCAAAAGGACTTGGGGGAAGATTAATCGCATTCATGTATTAGTTGCGATTATATTTAATTTCAAAAAAAGAGTGGATATGTATGGTTGAAAGTATAATAAAAACATTAAAATTTCCTGAAAAAATAATTGCAAAACTAGATGTTGACAAGTTAACACTTACTGGGCCAAAAGGATCAGTTACAAAACAATTCAAAACATACAGAGTAAAACTAACTCAAGAAGGAAACAAAATAATTGTTGAAGGAATTGTAGACAACAAACAAACCGATATTTTGGTTGAAACAATTGTTTCTCACATAAAAAATATGGCTGAAGGAGTAATGTACGGTTACAAAATTGAATTAAAAATAGTTTACTCACACTTTCCAATGAGTTTACAAATTGAAAAAGGAACTGTAAACATAAAGAACTTTTTAGGGGAAAAATTTCCTCGAAAAGCAAAGATACTTGGTGCAACAAAGGTAGAATCTAAAGGACAAGATGTAACAATTACAGGGGTAAGTAAAGAAGAAGTTGGACAAACAGCATCAAATCTTGAACTTACAACAAAAGTAAGGGGCAAAGACATAAGAAGATACCAGGATGGAATATATATTATAGCAAATAAAAACATGGAAGAAAATAAAGGAAAAATTGTTGAAGTAGTGCGAGGAAGAGAATAAATATTAATTTTTTAGGTGGAATTATGGCAGAAAAGAAAAAAGAAGTAAAAACAGAAAACAAGCCACAAGAAAATAAGGAAACTAAAGTTGAAACTAAAGCAGAAACTAAAGTTGAAACAAAAAACGTAACAAAAGTTGGAGCAAAAAAATATATTCCTTACGTGAAAAAAGAAAATAAGAAAAAAAGTGATGAAGCTTATAATCTTCAAAAAGTACTTCAAACAAAAAAGAAAGTGCCTACATTTAGGGGAAGATTTGGAAAGAAAAATATTCGAAGAAAATCAATAGAAAAATGGGACAAATGGAGAAAACCACACGGAATTGATCTTGATAAAGGACTTAATCATGGAAGAGAGCCAAGAATTGGTTTTAGAAGAGAAAAAATAACAAGACACGTGCACCCTTCCGGATACAAAGAAATTTTAGTTTGTAATATGAATGATCTTGAAAAAGTGGAAGTAAAAACACACGCAGCAAGAATAAGCAGAACAATTGGAAAAAAGAAAAGAAATGAAATAGTAAAAAAAGCGAATGAAAAAGGAATTTGGATATTAAATTAATTGTGGAGAAAATGTTGGTGAGCTTATGGATCCAAGAAAAGCAAAAGAACTTGCAGCAACAATACTAAAAGTGGGCGAAGGAAGAATATACCTTGATCCAGCTAACTTAGCAAAAATAGCAGATGCTATGACAAAAGATGATATTAGGTCTTTAATTGCTGAAAGAGTGATTAAAAAAAGATCCTCAATACAACAAAGCAAAGGAAGAGCAAGAGAAAATAAATTAATGAAAGACAAGGGAAGACGAAGAGGAAAAGGAAGAAAGTTAGGAACAAAGAAAGTAAGAACTGAACAAAGAAAAAGATGGATTAATGCAGTTAGAACACAAAGAAAAACATTAAGAGAACTAAAAGAAAAGAATCCTGAAGCAGTAAAAGAATTAAATTACTCAAGCCTTTATAAAAAAATTAAAGGAAATTTTTTCAGGGGAAAGAGACACTTAGTTGAACACGTTGAGGGGGCGAAAAAGTAAATGGCTCACAAATCCACATTTGAAACAAAATTTCGAAGAAGAAGAGAAGGAAAGACTGACTACGCAAAAAGACTTGCACTTGTTAAATCAAGAAGACTTAGAATTGTAGTAAGAAAAACAAACAAAAGAATTGTTGTTCATGCAGTACAATATGATTTGAAAGGAGATATAACAAAAGCAATGGTTGATTCACAACAACTAAACAAATTTGGTTGGTATGGGACAAACAATACTCCGTCAGCATATTTAGCAGGATTTTTACTTGGAAAAAAACTAGGCAAACAAAAAGGAGTACTTGATATTGGAAGAAGAAATCCCTCTCATGGAAGTGTAATATTTGCAACTCTAAAAGGAGTAGCTGATGGCGGAATTGAAATACCGTTTGATGCGGACGCAATACCAAGTGAGGATAGAATAAACGGAAAAGCATTAGATGAATATGCTAAAAAACTGGGAGATAAATCAAAAATAGTATTTTCAAATTACATTAAACAAGGAATAACTCCTGGAGAATTTAATAAAGCATTTGAAAAAGCTAAAGCAGAAATCGCGAAGGTGAAAGAATGAATAGACGCGGAACCGAAGAAAAAGGAAAGAAGACACGAAGAAAAGATAGAGCTGAAGAAACTGAAATTGAAAGAATTGAAAGAGAAATCAATGAAAGACAATTAGCACTTAATAATTGGGTTCCAAGAACTGAGCTTGGAAAAATGGTAAAAGCAGGAAAGTTTACTAGTCTTGATGAAGTTTATGAACAAGGATTTAGAGTACTTGAACCCGAAATAATTGATTCATTATTAAGACTTGAAGAACACTTAATTCAAGTTGCAAGAACTACAAGAGTTACTAGAGCTGGAAGAAAATACTCTTATAGAGCTGAAGTATTACTTGGAAACAAGAATGGGTATGTGGGGGTAGGAACTGGAAAAGATGCAGATAGATTTCCTGCGATAAACAAAGCAAAAAGAATGGCAAAATTAAATTTAGTTAGAGTTTATAGAGGAAATGGTAGTTGGGAAGAACAAGCTACTGATGATAAACACTCTATTCCATTCAAAGTAGAAGGAAGAAGTGGAAGTGTAAGAGTAATGCTTATGCCTGCACCAAAAGGAACTGGACTTGCAGTTGGAAAAGCAATAAAACCAGTTTTAGAATTAGCAGGGATAAAAAATGTTTGGGGAAGAACAAAAGGAAGATCAACAATTTGGTTAAACTTTGCTCAAGCAGCAATTGATGCATTAAGTCAAACAGGAAAAATGAAAGCATCAAAGGATATTGAAAGAAAAATATCAAAAGACTCAAGAACACAAATGTAGTTAGATTTGAATTTTAATGGTGTGAAAATATGTACGCAGTAATAAGACTAAGAGGAACAGTAAATTTGGCTCCAAAAGCAAGAAAAACTCTTGATTTACTTGGACTAAAGAGAATAAATAATCTTTCCTTACAAATGGAAAATGAACAATCACGAAAAATGATAAAGAGTGTAGAAGACTTTGTAACTTACGGAAAAATAAATGAAGTAACACTAAAAGAATTAGTTGAGAAAAGAGCAAGAGCAATTAAAGGAAAAATTGACTCAAAAAAAGTTTTGGCAGAATTAAAAGCAGGAAAAACAGTTAAAGAAGCAGGAGTAAGAAATCTTTTCACAATGAGTTCACCACAAGGCGGGTTTGAAAGAAAAGGAATAAAAGTTCCATACAAATTAGGCGGAGCTTTAGGAAACAGAAATGAAGAAATAAATGAATTAATTAAAAGGATGTTATAATTAAGTTTTGAACAAAGGTGAATACTATGACTGCAGACCGAAAAAGAAGAAAAAAGAATAAGAAAAGAGGACAACGAACAATGGGTGCAGGAAATACTAAAAACAGAAGAGGTGCTGGAGGAAGAGGGGGAAGAGGAAAAGCTGGAACAAACAAACACAGATTCCACACAGCAGGAAGATTAAAACCAAGAAGATACAAACAAAAAATAATGTCCAAAAAAGGAAAAGAAATTAATTTAACTGATTTGAATGCAAAACTTGATTTACTTGTAATAAATGGAAAAGTAAAGAAAGAAGGCGACAAATATATAGTTGATAAATATTCTGGAATTGCAAAAGTACTTTCAGAAGGCGAAGTAACTAAAAAAATTATTTTAAGAGTTAATGCTTCAGAAAAAGCAATTGCAAAAATAATTAAAGCTGGCGGAAAATTTGAGTACGCAAAAAAAGATTATACTCCCGAAGAAGTAACATCCGAAGAAGATGAAGAATTAGAATTCGAAAGCGCAGAAGGCGAAGTAGAAGAAAAATAATTTTTTTAAAGCCCTACATCGAGGGGGGCTTGAGCAAAGCGGAAAAAGTATTTTAGAAAAAATCAATGGATAAGTAATATAAATACCATTTAGTTAATTTTAATAGAACAAAAATAAAAAAGGAAAAAGAAGGTGAAGTTGTTGGGGGCAGTAATTGATTTTTTAGTAGGATTATCCCAATACTTACCTGAGATTAAAAAGCCAGAAAAAGAAGTTCCTTTCAAAGAAAAAATGCTTTGGACTGTTTTTGCACTAATTATATTCTTTATTCTAGCAAACGTTGGATTATTTGGGCTAAATACAATGTCTGATAGCGTTCAACAAATAAAATTTGCCCAAACCCTAATGGCAAGCGAAGTTGGAACACTAATTACAGCCGGAATTGGTCCAATAGTAATGGCATCAATATTTTTACAATTGTTTTTAGGAGCACAATTAATTAAACTTGATATTGGTTCTCCTGAAGGAAGATCAAAATTTCAACAACTACAAAAAATACTTGCAGTAGTGCTATGTTTTGTAGAAGGGTTTATTTACGTAGGATCAGGATTACTTGCACCAATTGGTGGGGCCGCACTAACAAACCCAATGACTTGGATAATAACCCTTCAAATAGCTGCAGGATCATTAATTTTACTATACTTAGATGAACTAGTTTCAAAATACGGAATTGGATCGGGAGTAAGTTTATTCATTGCAGCAGGAGTTGCAGGCGGATTATTTTGGCAAACATTCTTGCCCCCAATACAATCAGAATTACAACCAGTTCTAGCAAATGGAGGATTATTTTGGAGAACACTCTCAACTGGAGATGCAACACTTTTACTTCCATTAGTTGGGGTTGCAGTAATCTTTTTAGTAGTTGTATTCGCAGAAGGAATGCACGTAAATATCCCCATAACAATGGGGTACAAAGGAACAGGCGGACGTTACCCTGTAAAATTCTTGTATGTTAGTAACATGCCAGTAATACTTGCAATGGCTCTATTCATGAACATACGATTATGGGCACTATTTGTTGACAAAGTACCAATAATGGGGGACATAATGCGAGCAATAGCGTGGGCAGTCACAATACCAAGCATTGGTGGAATGAGTTTATTTCATGGAATAATAATCCAAGGATTAACACAAACTACTATGATGGCAATAGTGCAAGCAGCAATATTTTTGTTTATATTAGTGATAGCCTGTGTGGTATTTGGATGGTTTTGGGTACAAATGGGCAATCAAAGCACAGAAGCAGTTGCTGCTCAATTAGAAAGAGCAGGAATGCAAATACCTGGATTTAGAAGAGACAAAAGAGTAATTGAAAAAGTACTTGAAAGATATATTCCTCCAATAACAATACTCGGATCAATATTTGTTGCATTACTTGCAGGAGTAGGAGATTTTGTACTAGCAGGACTAACAAGCGGAACAGGAATATTACTAACTGTTGGAATAATATATAGATTTTACGAAGAAATAGCAAAAACACAACAAGAAACACTTGCAAAATATTTAGGAAAAATAGCATAAAAAAAATGAGAAAAATAAAGGGAGAATTTATGGGATCTTTTTAAAGGTGTTTTAAGAACCTTTTAAAATGTTCTCTTTAAGAAAATTGTTATACTTGGTGAGCGTGTAGGTGCAATACTTAGAACCCGCATTTGTAATACTGTTAATCACAGTAGGTCTTGCGATAGTAACAAAAGTATTGCAACGAAAATTAGTGGATCAAAAAAAGATGCGCGAATTCCAAAAAAAGATAAAAGAGGATCAAAAAAAATTTAATGAATTGTTAAAGGAGGTAGAGAAAAACAAAAAAGAAATCGAAGAAATGCAATCACAAATAATGCATCAACAAATGGAAATGATGAACTCTAACATGAAGTTGAGTTTGTTCACGATGCCAGCATTTTTGATAGCGTTTTGGTTTCTAAGCTCCATGTACACCGGACAAACACTGACTTCATTTGTTGTATTACCAACATTTAACGGATTCAGTATTTTAAATCCATTTAGCTGGGTTCCAATTGGACTGAGTGTATCAACAGGGTTTTACAAAATGTTTTTCTTTTACTATTTCATTTCAGCAATTGTTGTTGGAAGAATTGAATGGGCATATGACAAATATGTAAAAAAAATTGATATGAACAAATGATTTTTAAGTGATACAAAATGGTTGCACCCGGAAAAAGAATAATGAAATACAAACACAAGAAAACTAAATCAGGAACAAAAAGAGAATATTTTGATAAGAACCACAAAAAACAAAAATGTGCAATAACTGGAAAAACACTTTCTGGTGTTCCATATGGCAGACAATGCGAGAGAGCAAAACACAGCAAAACTGAAAAAAGACCAAGTGCTCCATTTGGAGGAGTGCTTTCAGGTGAAGCAAGAGCAGAAGTATTCACTGAACTAGGCAAAGTAGTTGCAGGTGTAAAAAAAATTGATGATGTTGACTCAAAATATAGAGGCTATGTAAAACAAGCAATGAAAAGAGCAGACATTGAATGAAGATGGTGTTTATGGAAATAGGACAAGTTTGTATAAAAACAAGAGGAAGAGAAGCAGGGAGAATGGTAGTTGTACTAAGTAAAGTAAAAGCAGGAAAAGTATTAGTTGACGGATCAAAAGCAAAAAGAAAACAATGCAATGTTTTACATTTATTTCCAATAAATGAAATAGTTAAAGTAAAAGAAGAAGAATCTCATGAAGGAGTAGTAAAAGCATTAAAAGCAATGAGAAAATAAAATTTTTAAGGAAAATGATTTTTGAGAGTTGATGAAATGGCTGGATTTAATTATATCGTACGTGTAATAGGAAAAGATTTGGATGGCACAAAAAGTGTTGAACAAGGAATACAAGGAATCAAAGGAATTGGACAAAGAATGGGCGGACTAATTGCACAAGAATTCAGAAAAGAAACAAAAGTTGTGGCTTCAAGAAGACTTGGAGAACTTACTCCTGAAGAGATAAAGAAATTGGAAGAAGTAATACTTGCACCAGAAAAACACAAGTTGCCTGCTTGGACTTTAAACAGACAAAAAGATTTTGAAACTGGAATAAATAAACAATTAACAATGAATGATTTAGCATTTACTTTGAGAAATGATTTAACAAGAATGGCAGAAATAAAATCTTACAAAGGTCTAAGACACATGTGGGGATTACCTGTTAGAGGACAAAAAACAAAGTCAAGACACAGAGGAAAGGGCGGAATTGTTGGAGTTGCTAAAAAAGATGTTGGCAAACCTGCTACAGCTGGAAAACCAGCACCAAAGTCTGACAAAAAGTAATATTTATTGAAAAATGTGATGAGTGAGAAAAATGGGAGATCCAAAAAAGAAAAGAAAACAATTCGATAGACCTAGAAAGTCGTTCCAAAAAGAAAGAATAGAAAAGGAAAGAGAAACAAAGAAGTTCTACGGGCTAAAGAATAAAAAAGAATTATTTAGAGCTGAAACAATAGTTAGAACAAAGAGAGCAACAGCAAGAAAATTACTTGCGCTTGGACTTGAAAATAGAATAAAAAGAGAAAAAGAATTGCTTGATTCATTGAAGAAAATGGGAATTTTACGAGCAAGTCCATCTCTTGATGATGTTTTAGTACTAACTCCTGAAGCATTACTTGAAAGAAGATTACAAACAATGGTTTGGAGAAAAGGATTATCAAATTCACCAAAACAAGCACGACAATTTATTGTACATGGACACATAGCAATTAATGGAAAAAAAGTTGATAAGCCAAGTTATATTGTGCAAGCAATTGAAGAAGATAAGATTACTTGGTATGGTCCTGAAATAATGTTTGAGCAAAAAAAACAACATAATAAAAAAGCGGTAAAAGGAAAAGAAGAAGAAAAAGAAAATGAATTAAAGAAAGAATTTGAAGAAGCAAAACCAACAGAAGAAGCAAAAGAAGGAGAAGAAACTAAATAAAGTTAACGGTGATTAAAATGGCAGAAACAAGAGGAATCGTACACGTACTTGCAACTCACAATAATACTATGTTGTTGCTCACAGATTTAACTGGCGCAGAGACAATAGCAAAAGCTACTGGCGGAATGGAAATAAAAGCACAACACAAAGAAGGATCTCCTTATGTTGCAATGAAATTAGCTGAAAATATTGCTAATGCTGCAAGAGAAAAAGGAATAAGAGAAGTTTATGTTAAAGTAAGAGGAAGAGGCGGAAACAAAGCACCTTCACCAGGTACGGGGGCAGAAGCTGCAATTAGATCAATTACAAGAAATGGATTAAGGATACTTTCAATTGAAAATGTTACTCCACAACCACATGATGGATGCAGAAAACAAAAGAAATTTAGAGGAAAAGCAGAAAAGTAAAATAAATTAGGGATGAAAATTATGGATATCAAAAAAGTGTACGAAAAAGGAAGTATTACAAAATATTTGATTAAAGGAACAAACTATACTTTTGTAAACACTTTAAGAAGAACAATGATGACTACGGTTCCTTGTCTTGCAATAGATTCAGTACTCATTTACGAAAATGATTCAGTTGTGTTTGATGAAATGTTAGCAAATAGACTTGGATTATTGCCAATTAAAACTGATGTTAAGACATACAAAAAAGGAGATACAGTGAAATTAGTTTTAGAAAAAACTGGGCCTTGCGTTGTAACAAGCAAAGATATTAAATGCACTGATCCAAAAATAGAAATTACTGACAAAAAGATTATTATTACAAAACTAGGAAAAGATCAAAATCTAAAGTTAGAAATGACTGCAGTTATGAGTATTGGCGAAGAACACGCAAGATATCAACCTGCAATAGTTTCATACAATGAAGTAATGGAAATAAATAATGACAAAGGTTATGATACTAAAGAAATATTGGCTGAAATGCCAAAAGGAAGTATTGAAGTAAAGGCAGGAAAATTATTTTTTACTGATCCATATAATTCAGAATTACAAAACCAACACTTGGACATATTGAAAAAGTTTGGAGTAAAAGTTGATTTTAATTCAACAGAATTTATATTTACCATCGAAACAACAGGTCAATTGACTACAAAAGAATTGTTTGATTCAGCAGTTGAACAAATAGTAGCAAAACTTGATGAATTAGATAAACAAGTAAAAAAGTTGTAACTTTCTCACAAAGTGAGAAAAATGCAAAAAGACCTGCAGGGGTTCCCGAGCGGTCAAAGGGGCAGGACTTAAGCAACCTTTTCTTTTCTTTGCAGAAAAGAAAAACGTTGATGAAAAAGAAAAGACGATAGCGTTTGAGTTATCCTGTGGCTTAGTGCCTTCAAGAGTTCGAATCTCTTCCCCTGCATAATTAAATTTGAAAAATTAAGAAGTGAAAAATTATGGCAAA
Organism: uncultured archaeon; assembly: GCA_964538165.1. Lineage (GTDB taxonomy): Archaea > Iainarchaeota > Iainarchaeia > Iainarchaeales > JAAZKV01 > JAAZKV01. The sequence goes on from CAZIEL010000002.1 coordinate 18,359, forward strand.
AAAATTGGAAACAATCAAGCTCATTACGAGTCTAAATAAAGCAGCGAAAAAAACAGATGCTAATTTGTGGGATGATTTAGCTTACAGGTTAACTAGACCAACAAGAAATAAAGTAATTGTAAATCTTGATAAGGTAAGTAAACTTGCTGCAAAAAATAAAGGAAAAATAATTTTGGTTCCGGGCAAAATATTGTCTGAGGGCGAATTAAAAGAAAAAGTAACAGTTATAGCAGTAAGTGCTTCAGAAAAAGCAAAGCAAAAAATTAATGCAAAAGGAGAATTTATTGCATTAAAAGATTTTGTTGCAGGTGCAGAAAAAGCTAAAGTGAGTGACATAATAATAGTAAAATGAAGTTAGAGAAATTATTTTGATGGTGTTAAGTATGATGACAATAGATGCAAAAGGACTCGTGGCAGGAAGAATAGCAAGTAAAGTTGCAAAAGCATTAATTAATGAAGAAACAGTTACTGTACTTAATGCAGAAGACGTAGTAATAGTTGGTGGAAAAGAAGCAATACTTGCAAAATACAAAATGAGAGTAGATGCATCTGTATTGTCTAACCCCAATTATGGACCAAAATACTCAAGAGTGCCAGACAGATTATTTAGAAGAATGGTTAGAAACATGTTGCCAACACAAAAGAGTTCAAAAGAAAGAATAATAAAAAGACTTAGCGTTTATAACAAAATTCCAGAAGAACTAGCAAAAGAAAAAATGCTAACTTTTGACGAATATAAGTGCAATGAAAGGCACCAAAGTATGACATTAAAGGAACTATGTGTACTACTTGGCGGAAGATGGTAATTGGTTTGGTGAAGATGATGGACGAAGAAAAGAAATTAAAACCTGCAGCAAAAAGAGCTGGAATGATTGTAAAATCAAAGAAAAAATCAGCAGCTGCAAGAGCAGTAATATACAAAGGGAATGGAACAGTAAAAATAAACAAAGTAAATGTTAATGTTTATGCGACAGGGTATGTAAAAGAATTATTGCTTGAACCAATAAGACTTGCTGGCGAAGTAATTAAAGAATTTAATATTGATGTGACAGTAAATGGATCAGGATTCATGAGTCAAGCTGTAGCAGTACGTTCATGCATAGCAAAAGCAATAGTAAAAGCAAAAGGAAAAAAGTACAAAGATCTATTTACAGCATACGATAGAACATTGCTTGTTGATGATGTTAGAAGAGTTGAAGATAAAAAGCCTCTTGGAAGAAAGGCAAGAAAGAAAAAACAACACAGCAAAAGATGAAGCGAAAAGCTTCATTTTTGCAAGATTTTTTGCAAAAATTTGGAGTATTGGAAAAAAGTTAAGGAATTGATGTTTGCGGTGAGAAAAAATGATAGTACCAGTAAGATGTTTTTCATGCGGAAAAGTATTGGGTGGATTATACGCTGAGTTCAAAGAACGAACTGACAAAGGCGAAGACGCAGGAAAAGTAATGGATGACTTGGGTGTACGAAAATACTGTTGTAGAAAAGTACTTTTGACTCACGCAGAATTAGTGGATGATATAATGAGATTCCAAAAGTAATTTGGTTTTTAGGTTTATTGATTTTGAAGAAGTGATTGAATGGAAGAAAAAATGGTTGAAAAAGGAACAAAACAAGAATTTGACGAAACAGAATTCTATAAAGGTAAAGACTTGTTAATAGACATAGAAACATACCTAAAAAGCGGAGTACACATTGGAACAAAATTCAAAACAGGGGAAATGCGAAGATATATTTTTAAGAAAAGAAAAGATGGATTAATGGTATTTAATATTGAAACAATTGATAAAAGAATAAGAATGGCTTCAAAATTACTTGCAAAATACGATGGAAAAGATGTTGCAGTAATGGCACGAAGATTATATGGTCATAAGCCAGCAAGAAAACTTGCTGCAATGATTGGAGCAAGAGAATTTGTTGGAAGATTCATTCCGGGAACATTCACAAATCCACAAGCAAGATTATTTGTTGAACCAAAACTAATTATAGTGACTGATCCAATAGCTGATTCACAAGCGATTCAAGAAGCAAAAGAAATACACATACCAGTTATTGCACTTGCGGGAAGCGATTCACCAATAAAGAACACTGATTTAATAATTCCAGCAAATAATAAGGGAAGAAAATCACTTGCGCTAATATACTATTTAATTGCCAGAGAAACTTTGGTAGAACGAAAAGAAATAGCACGCGAAAGCTTTACCGCACAAGTTGGAGAGTTTGAGCAAGAAATAGATGAAACACAAGAAGAAAAACCAAAGAGAACATTCTCAAGATTTAGAAGTAGCAGTAGAGATGGCGGAAGAAGACAAAGAAGGTAATTTTTCGTTAAACTTCTCTAAAAAAAGGGCTAAAAACCAGTAAAAAAGCCCTCATTAACGTTTTAAAGTAAATTTAAATACTGGTTCATACAATAATATTATAGTAAAAGGTACTTTTGGTGGTTGGGATGAACAATTCCGAGGCATATGCATTACTAGAGAAACTTGGCCTCACTGAATACGAAGCAAAAACGCTTAACACTTTATTTGCTCTAAAAGAGGCGGAAGCTCCCGCAATATCAAGATCGGCACAAGTGCCAAAAACAAGAGTGTATGATGTTTTAGAAAAATTGATGGAAAGAAACCTGATTATTGAAATAAAAGGCAGACCAAAGTTATACCGAGCAATTGAACCAGAAAAAGCGATTGATTCTTTGTTACTTGGAAAAAAAAATCAATTAGGGGAATTAGAAAAAGAAGCGACAGTTGTAAAAGATTTATTTGAAGATCCGTCTTCAAAAGAAGAAAGCGGAGAAAAAGTAATGAAAGTAAAAGACAAACAAGACTTCGAAAGAATACTTGGACAAGAATTACTAAAAGCATCAAAGTCAATACAAGGGCTAACAGAAATACAAGATGATCACGACATAATACACGAAGCGCTAAAAAAAGCAAAAGAAAGAAATGTTACAATAAAATTATTAAACACTTTTCCATCAAAGAGACTAAAGGATTGTTGTGAAGTAAAACAATTTAATCACGGACTAAATGCGTTTATTATTGATGGAAAAAAAGTGGTGATGGCAATAAGTGATTTTAAAAAACAAAAACCTGATTATCACTTTACAATTTTAAATGATCACTTGCCAATGGCAAATGCGCTACTACACTTTTTTGACAAAAATTGGAAAGATGCAAAAAATTTCTAGTGTTATTTTATGGTCCCTTCTGCTATAATTAGACGCGTTAAGGGGCTCACTCGTCAAGAGAAATTTAATTTGCCTGCGAAAGTGCCAAATCGTTCAATTAGACACTATATTATTTTAAGAAAAGTAATTGCTGATAAGTTAAGATTTGAGATGCAAAGAAATCGAAATTGGAAGATGAGTTTTATTGCAGAATACGCAGAAAGCGAAGCACTTAGAACTGCAATTCCTGCTGAGTGGCTTGAATTATCTGGTACAGAGTTATTGGCAAAATTACGCCCAATGAAAAGAAAAATGGAATAACAAAACTCTTAAATCTTAACAAATCTAATCTTTATTATGGATAATCGAGAAGAAATAAAACAAGTTGCTTACAAATACGCTATAAAAAATGCATATGAACATGATGGAAAAGCACAAAGTGGGGCAGTAATTGGAAAAGCAAAAGCACTATTTCCTGAAGCTGATTTAAAAGAAGTTGCGCCCTTAGTTGCGCAAATAGTTACCCAAGTAAACAAAATGCACAAAGATATGCTTAATGCTGAATACTCAAAATTTAGTGCAGAAGGATGGGAACTAAAGCACATTGAAAAAGAAAAAACTCTTCCCGAACTTGAATGGGTAACTCCGGGAGTAAAACTAGTTACAAGAGTAGCGCCAAACCCAAGCGGAGTAATGCACTTTGGACACGCAAGACCGGGAGTGCTAACTGATGAGTATGTAAAAAAATATGGAGGAAAACTAATTTTGCGATTTGATGACACTGATCCAAAAGTAAAAACACCTATGGAAGGTGCAGAAGCAGAATTCAAACGAGATTTTGATTGGCTTGGAATAAAGTTTCATGAAATAAATAGATCTTCGGATAGACTTAATCGATATTATGAAATTATAGAAAAATTACTTTCTGATGGAATGGCTTATGTTTGCAGTTGTGAAAGCGAGGAATGGAGAAAACTAATTTGGGATAAAAAAGCTTGCCCTTGCAGAGAAAAAAAACCATCTGAACAATTAACACTTTGGAAAAAAATGCTTGCACATGAAATAAAAGAAGAAGAAGCAGTTGTGAGAATCAAAACTGATCTTAATAATCCTGATCCAAGCGAAAGAGATTGGTGGGCAGCAAAAGTAGTGGATGAAATAAATCACACAAATCCAAATGTAAAAAATAAACACGTTTGGCCATCCTATAATCTTGCTTGTGCAGTTGATGATCATGATATGGGAATAAACTTGATAATTAGAGGACAAGAGCACTTAACAAATGCGGATAAACAAAAATTTTTATTTGATCACTTTAATTGGACTGTACCCCACAACTACTTTAATGGAAAAATATCCAAACTCGGGGACATGGTACTATCAAAAAGTAAAATAAAAGTACTAATGGATAAACAAGGACTAACACGAGATGATGACCCAAGGCTTGCAACAATAAAAGCATTTAGGAGAAGAGGATTTGTTCCAGGAGCTATAAGAAAAATAATACTTGAATGTGGGTTGAGTTTAAAAGAAGTAAAACTTTCAGCAGATGCAATTGCGGCCGCAAACAAATTATTTGTTGGAGAAGTTAATTCTTATCCATTCTTTGAAGAAGCAGTTCCAATTGAAGTATATAATTTAGTGAGCGGAGAAGGCGATTGTTATGGGGAAAAAGTAGAATTTGAAAATGGAATAACAAAATTATTTATAGATAAAAAAGAAGTAGTGAAATACAAAAATAATTTAACAAAACAAGCAAAAAATGAGATTGTACTAAGATTCAAAAAAGCATTCAACGCAAAAATAACTGAAATTACTGACTTTGATGCGAAAGCAAGGTTTATTTCTTATGCAAAAACAGAAAACCCTGTTATTTCATGGATTGATGAATTAATTGATGTTGAAATAACAATGAATGATGGAACAATAAAACGAGGATTCTCTTCGCCCTCTCTTTTAAACGCAAAAGGAATAGTACACTTTGATGGACTCGGATATGCAAACATTGAAGCAAAAGAAAACGGAAAAATAGAAGCTATTTATTCTTATGAATGAAGGTAATTTCTCAAGCTTTTTTTGACCAAAGAAGCCATCTTTTTAAACTTTTCTTTGGGGTATTATTTTAGTTTCTAAGGCTTATTTTGCCGATGAAGCTGATGTGTAATCAGCGGAGGTTGCAATATAACTTCTGCTAATTAGACAGTTGACGCGGAGGAGATTACAGATGGCGGATTATATAAAGGTACAATTAACAGATGAGTTAAGGGAAGAAACAGCTGATTTGCTTGAAAAAACAGCAAAAAAAGGAAAAATAAAAGCTGGAATTAATGAAGTAACAAAAGCTATTGAAAGAGGAACAGCAAAGTTTGTTGTGATTGCTGAAGATGTTAGTCCAAAAGAAATCGTAATGCACTTACCATTACTATGTGACGAAAAGCAAATTCCTTTTAGTTACATTGCAACAAAAAAAGATCTTGGTGAAAAAGCAGGATTAAGAACAGCAACTGCATCAATTGCAATAACTGAGAGTGAAGCAGAAAAAGAACTAAAAGATTTAGGCAAAAAAATTGCTGAATTAAGGAAGTAGAGGTGAACACAAATGGGTGATGAAAGAGGAACTCCTGCAGAAGTTGTGGAAGTTGTAAAAAAAACCGGTGTTCATGGAGAAGTAACACAAATATTGTGCAAAATACTTGACGGACCAGAAAAAGGACGTGTGAAAAGAAGAAACGCACGCGGAAACGTACAAAAAGGAGATGTCTTGATTCTTTTAGACACTGAAAGAGAAGCTAAAGAAATCAGGTCAAAGAATTAAAGGAAGGGGATGATTTAGATGAAATGCAGTTTTTGTGGACAAGACCTTCCTATTGGTGGAGGCAAAATGTATGCAAAAAGAGAAGGAACAGTGTACTATTTTTGCTCCAACAAATGCGAAAAAAATATGATAGCATTAGGAAGAAAACCTGTTAAAACAAGATGGACAGAAAGCTATAACAAATTAAAGAAAACTTTGTTATCAGCAAAAGAAAAAGAAGCAACAGAACAAAAGAAATAAAATGCAAAATGAAATATTTTGTAAAAAAGAAAAAGGGGCTAAAGAGCTTCTTTTTCAATTTTTTTTTTAAACAAAAAATTCTGGTGAGTAAAAGGAGATGAAAAAATGAGACGAACTTTAGTAATAATAAAACCTGATGGAGTAAACAGAGCTCTTATTGGGAGAGTAATAACTAGATTTGAAGAAAAAGGACTCAAGATAGTTGGACTAAAAATGGAAAAATTACATGTTTACAAACTAAAAGAACACTATGCCCACTTAGTAAACAAACCGTTTTTTGAAGAATTATTAAATTTCATGTCAGGAATTCCTTGCATATTAATGGTTTTGGAAGGAAAAGAAGCAGTAAGTGTTGTTAGAAAACTAGTTGGGATAACAAACGGAAGAGAAGCCGAACCCGGAACAATAAGAGGAGATTTCTCACTTAGTGCACAAACAAATATTGTACACGCATCAGAAAATGATGAAGTGGCAAAATATGAAATTGCAAGATTCTTTAAAGAAGAAGAATTATTTGAATACGACAAAATGAACTTTAATTGGATTTACTGTAAATCAGAAAAAGGAATGTACCAAGAAGTAAAAGAAACGGGAAAAAGTGTTGAAGAAGTAGAACACGCAAGAAAGAAAGAACTAGAAAAAGAAAAAGAAAAAAAATGAAAAATTAAATTAAAAGAGTGAAAGACTGTGTAAAAGGGAGGGGGAAATGATGATACGACAACCAATCATAACAGTGCTTGGACATGTTGATCATGGAAAAACCTCTCTACTTGATGCAATACGAAATTCTCGTGTAGTAGCTAAAGAAGCTGGAGCAATTACACAACACATCGGGGCAACAGAAGTTCCAATTGAAATAATCCTAGATGTAGCTCGTCCAATAATAAAAAGATTTGGATTTGAACTAAAAATTCCTGGATTATTATTTATTGATACTCCCGGGCATGAGGCATTTACTAATTTACGAAAAAGAGGGGGTGGAATTGCTGATCTTGCAATACTAGTAATTGATGCAGTGCAAGGAATACAACCCCAAACAATAGAAGCAATTGAAATATTAAGAGCGTACAAAGTTCCGTTTGTAATCGCAATGACAAAAATTGATTTGCTAAATTATTATTCCTCAAAAGAAGGAAGTTTTATTGATAACTTAAATTCACAAAGTGAAAAAACAAAACAATTATTTGACGAAACACTATATACATTAATTGGAAGATTATATGAATACAAATTTGAAGGAGAAAGATTTGATAGATGTGCGTTTGGAAAACAAATTCCAATAGTCCCAGTGTCCGCACACACAAAAGAAGGAATAGCTGAACTACTTACCTTACTTTCAGGTTTATCACAAAAATATTTAGAAAAAAAGTTAGAAATAAGTGTTGATGAAACCCCTAAAGCGGCAGTACTTGAATCAAAGGAAGAAAAGGGTTTAGGAAAAACAATTGATGTAATACTTTACCAAGGCACACTAAAAGTTAACGATGAAATTGCAGTAGTTGGAAAAAAAGGAGTAATTACAACAAAAATAAGAGCCCTACTTGAACCAAAACCACTGCAAGAAATGAGATTAACAAAAGAAAAATTTACTTCTGTGAAAAGTGTTAATGCTGCGTGTGGAATAAAGATATCTGCTCCCGGACTTGATGATGTTTTAGCCGGATCAACCTTAACTGGAATAAAAACAGGAAATGAAATTGATGAACTTAAATTAGAATTTAAAGAAACACATTATGAATCACAGAATAAGGGGCTAATAATCAAAGCTGATGCTATTGGATCACTTGAAGCAATGATGAGCTTGCTAAAAAAAGAAGGATTTGTGATAAGACATGCTGATGTTGGAAATGTAACAAGAAAAGATGTGATGGAAGCAGCTTCACTACAATGCGAAGATCCATTGCTTGGAGTAATCTTGGGGTTTAATATTTCAATTGATTTGGATGCAAAAGAAGAAGCTGAAAAAAGAGGAATAAAAATATTTAATGAAAACGTAATCTATCACCTAATTGGAAATTATAGAAAATGGGTTGATGAATATAATCAACAAGCAAAATCAAGAGAAATAGCTTGCTTAGTATGGCCAGTAGAATTTGAATTAATCCGTGGAAGAGTATTTCGAAACAATAAACCTGCAATTGTTGGAGTAAAAATTAATGCTGGAAGACTACGTGAGGGCTGGAAAGTAATGAACAAAAACGGTGAGATTATTGGAACAATACAAGGAATACAAAACGAAGGAAAAGCATTAAAAGAAGCAAAAAGAGGGGATGAAGTTGCTGTTTCGATTGATGGAGCAAATATTGGAAGAAATTTAGAAGAAGGAGAAAAACTCTATTCTTGTATTCCTGTAAAACAATATGCGGATTTAATGAAATATTCTGAAGATTTTACTGAAGAAGAAAAAGATTTGTTTGAAATCATAAAAAAGAAGATAAAAACTGACGAAGACACCCAATAATTGATTTGAAAAAAAAACGTATTGAGAGGAAATAAAAAGGCATTGTTTAGGGTATTTATGTAATGGGTAAGCCAAATAATTGGCTTAGTTACATTTAGATCAAGAGTGAGGGATCAAAATGAAAATAGTAGTGAGCGATACAAAAAACGGAGAAGCCTACATGGCATCAACTGAACAAGAAGTATTTGTAGGAAAAAAAATAGGCGAAGTAGTAAAATTAGATGAACTAGGTTTGCCAGGCTACGAGGGAAAAATAACTGGGGGAAGCGATAAACAAGGATTCCCAATGAATGTTTCCTTAGTTGGAAGTGCAAGAAAAAAAATATTGACTGGAAATGCTTCTGGATTTAGCACTTCAAGAAAAGGAGAACGAAAAAGAACCTCAGTAAGAGGAAGTACAATCAGTAACGAAATTTCTCAAGTAAATATGATTGTTACAAAAGTGAATCCTGATGTTGATATAACAAAAGTATTGGCAAAAGTTGGCCAAACTGAAGAAGAAAAAATGAGTGCAAAAGAAAGACTAATAAAGAAAAGTCTTGAAATGGCAGGAAGTGCTGAAATTGGGGATGCAGTAAAGAAAAAAGCAAGACACTAAAAGGTAAACCAAAAAATGGTTTTGCACTAAATGTGAAAAAAACGGTGATTATGAGTGGTGGTGAAAAAAAAAGAGACAGAAGAAAAAACTGTGAAAAAAACAGTAAAAAGCCATTCTCAAGAACCAAAAATAAAAAAGAAAAAAACTGAGGAAAAGCTCACACCTCAGTCTCACTCTATTGAAGAAGAAAAAAAAGTTGTTTCGCACACTCACAAAGAAACAACTACTCGCGAAACATCTGCTCACGAAATAAAATCAGTTGAGCATAAAACTCACTTTGAACACAAAACTCATTCCGAAATAAAAACAGAATCTCACTTAGAAAAAATGCATGTTCCTCAACAAGTACACAATGTTTGCCCTCCCGAACAAACTCACCCTGCAAAAAAAATCAAAGAGGCGAGCCAACCAGAAATAAATATTGGGATGATTGGGCACGTTGATCATGGTAAAACAAGTTTAACAAAAGCTCTAACTGGAAAATGGTGTGATACTCACAGTGAAGAAGTAAAAAGAGGAATTTCAATCAGATTAGGTTATGCGGATGTAACATTTTACAAACTAAAAACACAAAATGGAATAATTTATTCTAACAAACCTGAATATAACGGAAAACCAGCTGAAATAGAAAGTAAGAGGGTAGTAAGTTTTGTTGATGCGCCTGGGCATGAAACACTAATGACAACAATGCTATCTGGGGCCGCATTAATGAATGGAGCCGTATTAGTAATTGCATCAAATGAAGCGTGTCCCCAACCAAGAACAGTAGAACACTTAATGGCGTTAAAGTTCGCAGGAGTAGAAAAAATAGTTGTTGCACAAAACAAAATTGATTTAATTACAAAAGAACAAGCAGTTGAAAATCACAAAGCAATAAGAAAATTCTTGGATGAATATGGATACAAAGATGCTCCAATAGTACCAACTGCTGCAAATTTTGGGGTGAATATTGATTCACTAATAGAAGCAATAGAAACACACATTCCTACTCCAAATTATGACACACAAGCTCCACTAAAAATGTTTGTGGCGCGAAGTTTTGATATTAATAAACCTGGAACAAAAGCAAAAGATCTCAAAGGAGCAATAATTGGGGGGAGCATTACTCAAGGAATAATAAAAGTAGGGGACGAAATTGAAATTTTGCCAGGACTTAATGGACCCACAAAAACAAAGGTGCTAAGCATTTCAACAGACCAAGGATTAGTCCAACAAGCACGACCCGGGGGATTAATTGCAGTTGGAACTGATCTTGATCCAAGCATGGCACAAAATGATAGATTAAGAGGACAAATTGCAGGAAAAGTTGGAAGTTTACCAAGAGCTGTAAAAGACATGGTAATTAAAGTATTTATGTTTGAAAGAATGCTAGAACAAAATCTAAAAGAAAAAACACAAATCAAAGTAACTGATCCTTTAGTAATAACAATTGGAACAAATACAATAGTGGGGTTTGTAATAAAAATTGATCCAAAAAGTTGTACTCTGAATTTGAAAAATGAAGTAGTAATAGAAAAAGGCGAAAAAGTGGCGCTAAGTAAAAACATTGCTGGGCAATGGAGATTAGTTGCTTACGGCGAAGTAATGTAATGGTGAACTAATGGAAGAAAAATATCCTTTTTACAAATGGGATGTATTTGAAACCAAACATTTTATTTTTGGACAAGATTGGTGCGTACCAATACCCGCTTTTTTTATCGTTGAACCAAAAAGAAAAACAATGAAGTCAATTTTAGATATGACTTTGGAAGAATATGCTGATTTTTGTGAAATTATCCTAAAAGGAAGAAAATTAATGAAAGAAGCACTCAAAATTAGTGAAGTAGACTTATTCCAAGAAGAAAAAGGAAAGCATTTCCACGTTTGGGTGTTTCCAAGATATGAGTGGATGACTGAATTTGGTGAAAGTATTGAATCAATAAGGCCAATAATGAAATATGCTGAAGAAAAAATGATGACAAAAAAAGATATTGAAAAAGTAAAAGAAGCCTTAAACAAATCAAAAGAATACGCGGTGGATAAAAAATGGAAAAAATAAAAGTAATGCTTGATACTAATTTTCTCTTAACAATGATAAGATATAAAATACACGGGTTTGAAGACATAAAACAAAAATTGCCAACTGAGTTCTTTACTTTAAGCAGAGTTTTAATTGAATTAAAAGGTTTAGGAAAATCTGATAAGAAAGTAAAAAAAGAAGTGGCAATAGTTGAACAAGTCCTAAAGAACAATAATGTAAAAATAATTGATAGTACTTCTGAAGACGTTGATACAGAATTAGTGAAATTGAGTACACAAGGATATATTATTGCAACAAATGATAAATTCTTACGTCAAAGAGTTAAACAAGCTAATGGAAAAACTATTTATATTCGGAGTTTGACTTATATTGATACAAGCGAAGTGGTGAATGAATGAAGAAAATAATTGTGTCAAGTGCGGCTCCAAAAGCGGTCGGGCCTTATTCCCAAGCAGTGCTTTTTACTGCGAAGTATGTTATGGAAATTTCAGGACAAATCGGAGTTAATCCTTCAAGTGGAAAATTAGTGGAAGGAATAAACGCGCAAACAGAACAAATATTTGAAAACCTAAAAGCAATTCTATCCGAAGCGGGATTCACCCTTAAAAATGTGGTCAAAGTAAGAGTGTTTTTGGCAGACATTAAAGATTATTCTCAAGTAAATCAAATCTACTCAAAGTATTTTACGGAAGAATACCCTGCAAGAGTAGCGCTTGCTGTAAAAGATTTACCAATCGGAGCGTTAATAGAAATAGAGTGCACTGCTATTGGAGACAAAATAAAAGAATAACCCTTTTTCTTGGACATATTTTGAGTTAATTTGAGCATTTTTTTAGCCTTAAACAAAATGTCAATAATTGAAGATAATGGCATAAATAAAGCCGTTTTGTAGCAGTGAAAAATTGTGAATTTTTCACCAAAAGTGATGGTTTTTAAACTTGGCGTTATGGTTAATTTATTATTCATGCCTTAGTGATAAGGCTAGATTTTAGCGGATAAAATTTAAGTAATTTTTAATTTTGAAGGTGAGCAAATGTTCTATAAAACAAAAATAGTTGACAAAGTGAGAGTTCCTCCCAAAAAACTTGGAACAAAAGTAAAAGAATCACTACTTGATATTTGCAGAGAAGATTATGAAGGAAGAATAAAAGAAGAATATGGAGTAATAATTGCAGTAACTGGAATCGGGGAAGTTGGAGTAGGACACGTAATACCTGGTGATGGTGCTGCTTACTATGAAACAGAAATAGAAATGCTTACTTACCGACCACACGTACAAGAAGTAGTTAGAGGAACAATTACTGAAGCAACAGAATTTGGGGCATTTGTAAGAATTGGGCCAATTGAAGGACTAATCCACGTAAGTCAAATAATGGATGATTTCATTAATTATGATGCAAAATTACCTGGATTTGTTGGAAAGAAAACTGATAAAAAATTAATTCCTGAAGATAATGTTTTAGCAAGAATTGTAACAATCTCAATGAAAGGAGATACTTCCAGTTCAAAAATCGGCTTAACAATGAGACAACCATTCCTAGGAAAAGGAGATTGGGGCAGAATTGATGAAAAAGGAGTAAAAGAAGTAAAAGGAAAAGGCAAAAAAGCTCCTGAAGAAAAAGCTGCAAGAAAAGAAAAAGATAAAGGAGAAAAAAAGGAATAAATATTTTGAGGGATTTGGATGTTAAAAGAAAAAGCTTGTAGAAATTGTAGATACATTGTTGAAGAGGGAGACACTTGCCCAAATTGTAATGAAAAAACATTCACAACTTTTTGGAGAGGATATGTTGTTATTACAAACCCGGAACAAAGCGAAATTGCAAAAAAAATGGGCATAAGCAGAAGAGGGAAATTCGCACTAAGATTAAGTAGGTAGTGCAAAAATTAAATTTATTTAAGGGTGAATTTCGAATGGATCTAAAAGTAATAGACAAAAAGAAAAATGAAATAATGAAAAGAACAGAAGTAACCGCAGAAGTAGAGGAAGAATTAATTCCTTCAAGACAACAAGTTAAAGACAAACTTGCTGCAATGTTAAGTGTAAAAGCAGATGCAATTGCAATAAATAAAATTGAATCAAAGTTCGGTTCATCAAAAGTAATAGTATTAGCTAATGTTTATGAAACAGTTGAGGAACTAAAAAAGAAAGAACCAAAACACATAATCAAAAGAAACATTGTTGAAGTGAAAAAAGAAAATGCTGCTGAAGAAAATAATGATGCTCCGGCAAGCTTTAAAAAATAAATAAAATTTAGTGGTGAGAAAAATGACTGAAAGTGGAAAAGAAAAAAAGAAATCAAAAGCAGAACAATATGATACTTCAAGTGGTGTAATAAAAAGAAAAGCAAAGTTTTGTCCAAAATGCGGGCCCGGAGTGTTTTTAGCTGAACACAAAGACAGAGCAGCATGCGGAAAATGTGGGTACATGGAAAAAAGAAGCAAATGAAACTTCTTTTTCTATCTTATTTTTAGTTCCTCTTTTGCCTAGTATTTATTTCCTTTACTTTATTCATAACCTTTTTTCTCAAAACTCTTAGCAACTAATTAATTTAAATTAACAAAAAGCCTAGTTCTGTACATATGGGTGCAGATTACTTTCAATACTTATTACTTGCCCTAATGATAATATTCCCCTTCTTTTGGTTAAGAGTAGTGAAACAAAACTCTTGGAAAGAAATACACAAAATACTTTTTCCTAAATTTCAAGGCGTAAAAAAAGAAGCGATCGGTTCAGTTATTTTATTCCTTTTACTTGTGATTGGGTTTTTCGTAGTTTTAGGATTAGTTTCAATCCTTGGAATAAATGATTTAGCGAACGTTGAACAAGTGGTTAAAGAATCAGTAAAAAATGCACCTTTGTTTTATTTTATTTCATTAATCCCAATACTTTTCGTAGAAGAATTCTTTTTCAGAGCATTCCTAGTAAGTCGAATTGGAGTAATTCCCTCAACCCTCCTATTTACAATTGCTCACTTTGGCTACGGTTCGATTGCAGAACTAATCGGAGTATTTGCTTTGGGTTTAATACTCGCCTACTGGTACAAGAAAAACAACTCCCTAATCCAAAACTACTTCGGACACCTCTTGTACGACTTGTTCGCAATAACAATGTACTTAGCTTTTTAGGAAATTTTTTTATAAAAACCGTTTTTTTTTTTTTTGCATTTATCTTATTGGAGTTAGGTATAAATAGGGGTTTTGTGCTTGTTCTAGTTAGGTTTTTTTATGATTAAGGGCAAAGAGTGGAACTTGTCTTGGGCGAAAGCACAAGGAACTCTTGAGTATTTGGTGATTGTTGGGGTTGTTGTTGTTTTGAGTTTGGTTGTTGTTGGTGTTGTTGTTACTCAGACTTCTTCTTCTGCAAACGTTTCTTCTACTTCGCAAGAGATTGGAATGAAGACTCAGAGTGTTGCTGTTTTAGAGTCTGTTGTGGGTGTTGATGGGAACGCTTTGCTTCGATTGCAGAATAATACTGGAGAAAATATTACTGTAAAAAAAGTTGTTATTGATGGGGTTGATCATAATTTTGGTTCTGGTTTGGTTGTTCCTATGGGT
>CAZIEL010000003.1:0-22768 GCA_964538165.1 uncultured archaeon
CTATCTTGTGCCACTTTAAATTTGTTTTTTCCTTTTATACAAAGTAGGGCGCCTTGTTGTATTATTTTTTTTATTTGGGACTTTTTTGAGTTTTTTGCTCGGTTTGAAGAATAAAATGAAGAGTAAAGAGGATTTGTGGTAAATGTTGCTCTTTTGTTTTTTGTTTTGAATCCTTCTTTTAGTGCTTGAATTGCTTTTTCTTTTAAAGTTCCGTGAAAGAAAATTTCTTGCATAACTAATTATTGTTTTTTAGAGTTTTTAAGTATTCTTTTCACAAAACTTTTTGAAATAAATATTATGCTGCTTTGTGGGCAGTTGGTTTCACAAAGTGGTATTTTGGTTTATAGACATCTCCTTTCTTTTCAAGTTCATCAATTGCCGCGTTTACTTTTTGTTCATCAAGTCCTTTTTCTATTCCTTTCATCACCACTTCTTCGATTGGAACCATGTCAATACCAGTACTCATTATTTCTTTAATAATGTGGAATACTGAACTAATTGCGTTTTGTTTTGCTTGGGTTACTCCTGTTGTAACTATATCTATGTCAATTCTCCCTGTTTCGGGGTCTGTTACTGTTTCTTCTAAAGATTTTTTTACAAGTTTTATTGCTCTTTCTGAGTCTTGTGTGTCTACTGTGTCACTTAATCTTACTCTTGCACTTGCTTCTGCTAATCTTACTAATCCCTCTAATTGTCTTGCCGTTGCAGCATATGCTCCTTGTTGTCTTCCTTGATCTCTTAGCCCAATATAAAAGTTTGAGATTGCATCAATTGCTTCTTGGCTTAGTACTGGAAAGCATCTTTGTCTTGCAAACGAAACATATTTTTTGAATACTTCTGCATCAATGACTGGTTTTGTTCGTTTATCTATCTCTTCTTTTTCTTCACTTTTTAATGCAATTCCTTTTTTTCCATATTGCATTATTTTTTCTCCACTTTGGTGGGTTTTTAGAATGTGTTCAGATATTTTTTGGTCTTGTGTTCGATCAAGTACATCTCGTATCATGAAAAATAAATCAAATCTTGAAATTAATGAAGGGGGTAAATCAATTTGTTCTAAGAAAGGAGTAAATTTATCAAACCTTGAATATTTTGGGTTTGCTGCTGCAAGGAGCGAAGTGTCGGATTTGAATCTAGACACTATTCCTGCTTTTGCTACACTAATCATTCCTTGTTCCATTGCTTCGTGAAGTGCACTTCGGTCATCTGGATCCATTTTATCCAGTTCATCAGCCATACATACTCCTCCTGATGCGAGTACTAGTGCTCCTGCTTTAAGAGTCCAGCCCCCTTCTCCAAATTCATCTTTAACCGCTGTTGCAGTTAGTCCTGCGCCAGTAGTTGTTTTTCCTGAAACATAAATACTTTTTGGGGCAATTTTATTTGATGCTTGTAATAATTGTGATTTTCCACAACCTGGGTCACCGATTAATAAAACGTGAATGTTTCCCCTAATTTTTTGATCATTAGGTAAGTGCTTTGTTACTCCGCCAAATAATTGCAGGGCAATACTTTCTTTTACTGTGTCGTGTCCATAAATTGCAGGAGCAATACTTTGTCCAAGCATTTCATATATTTCTGGATTCTTTGCAAGTTTTCTTATCTCTGCTTCATCTTCTTTTGAAATGTCCACTTCAGCAAATTCTTTTGCTGTTTCTTCCAAAGAATTAACTTCTAAATACCTCCCATAAACAGTTTTCTTGTCTTTTTGTGGGGGAATTAATCTTAGTATTCCAATAAATCTGGTTTTGTCTCCTGCTGCTACTTTGTTTACTAAATCATCAGCAACATACACATCAACATAAGTTGCTTGTTCGTTTCCTTTTAGTTTTTCTAATGATTCTTGTATTTGTATTTTTTGATAATCAATAAAAGAACTTTTTTCTTCTTCGAGTGCAAAGTCTTTACTGTGACACTCACAAATATTTGGGGGCCTAATTAATTGTTTGTCTTGGGGGATTCTATAAACATTCCCGCATCTTTTACATTTCCAAACAGCAATAGTTAATTTTGGTAAAGCATCAGTGATTTGTCTAACAAGGCCTTCCATTGAAATCAATTTGCCTAAATGTTTTGAACTTAAGTTTCTAACATCAATTTCTCGATCTCGGGGCAGGTTTGAAAATCTAACATATGGCTTAAAGGGTTCTGTTGTTAGGGTGGGTATGTGAATGTTTTGAATTGCAAGATTTGCGGCTTCAAGCACTGAATCAGGATTGTCAAGCATTTCGTCTGCTAAAATTGGGTCAAATTTTTCAAGGGTTTTAAAATCAACTAAAACACTTCTTTCTTCAGGATAAGATTCAACAATTCTTTCAATTTGTTTTTTGTATTCAACGTTAAAGAATTCTTCAAATCGTTCTACGAAAGGAGACCCGCCTGTTTTTTCGATTTCTTCTAGGTTTAAATCCACACCAACACCATTCTCTACAATTTTTTTATTGTCACCGGCTTTAAAGCCTAACTAGACCTGCCTGCCGGTGATTTTTGATGAAACTTTTGGAGCTATTTTCATCATCCAGTAGAAAAAAGTGTGTTGGGATAATGCAAGAACTACCTCTCAAGCAGTTAAGCATTATTGTTGCGCATTTTGCTTTGGCAAAAAATGCAACCTTTTTTCTCTTTGTAGTATAGTAATACAAGGTTGGATTAATACTTGATTAGTTTGAAAAACAAACAGTCTATAACTTGTACGAAAACAAAATCCAAACTGTTGTGTCAAAAGTGGTATTTTTGTGGGTTTTTGCGGGTTTTAACAATCTTTATGTTAATACTCCCAAAGCCAAAGACTAAACCAGTCTATTGGTTAGTTTCTTTTTTGTAGTGCTTCTTTTATTGCTTTTGCAGTATCTAACTGTTCCATTGGGCGAATGTTTCTTCTGTTTTCATCAATTCTTATTCCATCCCCAACTTTTCTTGGGATTATGTGAAAGTGTGCGTGCATTACTGCTTGTCCTGCTGCTTTTCCATTATTTTGAATCACATTTATTCCTTCGGCGCCGGATATGTTTTTAATAATTGGAACCAGATTTTTTACAACGAGAATCATTTCTTTTAAGTACTCTTCTTCGACTTCATCAAGAGTTTGGAAGTGTTTTTTTGGGATAACTAGTGTGTGTCCAATTAGGGTGCCGGCGGGATTGATATCAATAAATGCTAAAACATATTCGTTTTCAAAAACTATTGCGGTTTCGATTTCGTGTTTGGCAAATTTGCAAAAGATACAATCTTTTTTATATTGTTCCACTTTTTCACCGTTAAAATATTATTATCTTTTTTATTTAATGCTTTCTATTAATTGTTTTACTATTTTTTCTGCAGCTTCTTTGGCTTTTTTTTCTTCTCTTTCGCCTCTTACAAGTAATTTTCCTGATGGAAAAAGAGAAATTGTTAAATTATCCAGTTTCATCATTAAAAGAACTTTTGTTTTTACATCAATATTTGCGATCGCATTAAGTTCAGTACTTGCTTTTTCTAAATCTATCTCAATTTTGCTGTTTGGCAAAAACTCATAAGCCATTTTTGTTCGGCATGGTTTTCCAGTAAAATCTGCTAATTCCATAATTATACTCACTTGCACAAATTTATTATTTGATTTGGGAACTGGACTTTTTTGTTTGTGTCTTCAATTCTTATTTTTTTTGCGGCCTTATTTATTAATTCGATTATTTGGCATCTTTCTTCTTGGGTTGACACATTTTCAATGGAGCTTCTTGTTTTTGGGCTACCAAATGCAAGCGCGTCGCACATTTCTGCGCCTTTTGATATTTCAAAGAAACTATTTTTTTGGCTTATATCAATTATTTCTTGTTTTTGCATAAATAAAACTGGGCGAAGTATTTCAAGTTCAGTTGATTGATTAATTGTGTTAAGATTACTTATTGTTTGAGAGGAAACTTGGCCAATGCTTTCTCCTGTTACTAAATATTCGTATTCTTTTTCTTTTGCAATTATTTCTGAAACTCTCATCATGAATCGTTTCATTAAAATAAAATAGTATTCTCTATAAGTCTTATCCGCAATTTCTTTTAGACTTTCTCCTGCTTCTACAACGATTAATCTTTTTATCCCCAAAAGTTTGCAAAGTTTTAATGACTTTATTTCAGGAGTATTATCTGTAAAAGGTTCTTGAGAAAAGTGTATTGCTTCAAGTTCATACCCTTTTTCTTGAGCCAGTTTTGCTGCGACTGGAGAATCAATTCCTCCAGATATTAAGAGTAATGCTTTTTTTGTTTTATTGTTTTGCATAAATAAAATATGTCCACAAAGGTTATTATCTGTTTGATTTTAAGAAAAAGAAATAATAGAAGTAAGTTTTTCACTTACCTCTTTCTTACAATTTTAACACTATTTCCGTATTTTTGGTATTCTATTCCATCTCCTGATTTTAGAGTGGGAATTCCGCTTTCTGCATCAGGCTTTGGTGCATCAAATGTTTCATAAGTGTTTGAGTCCATTATTTGGATTACTTCTCCTAACACTGCAACAACTGTAGCGTCTCCTTTTGGAACTATTGGTACTTCTATTTCTCCATCAGTCCCTTTCAATAATCCTCTTTTTTGGTTTGTAAAAATATTAAATGCTACTACACGAACTTTTGCTGCTCCGTGCTTTCCTGGTTTTGATTTTTCAGTACTCTTTACTTGGCACACTTCTCCATCAATTAGAACCAAGTGACCTGGTTTTAGTGATCCTGCTTGTTCAAATTTCTTTTCGTCTACCATAAAATATCCCTCAAAACTTAAACACTTAAACAAAGTTGGGTTTAAAAAGATTGGTTTTTGGATATAAATTTAGGTTATTTTAATTCATTTTGTTGGGTTGGATTTAGTCCTTTGTCTTTTAGTATTTGAAGAGGTAAAAATAGTGGGGAAGGTAGTTGATCCCAGCTAAAATAGTCCCATTTTTCGCATTTATCTGGTTCGGTTACTTTTGCCTCTCCTTTTGCATCACAAAAGTAAAACAAAGTAATTGTGTGTTTTCCTTCTTCTTTAAAAATATTGTTTGTAACCGTAAAAAGATTTTTGCATTTTGCGTCAAGTCTAGTTTCTTCAAGTACTTCTCTTTCTACACAAGTTTCTATTTCTTCATTAAATTCAACAAGTCCGCCTGGGGGCGACCAAGTGCCAGTTCCATGTTTTCCTATTTTTTTGCCCAAAAGAATTTTTTCGTTATTTATAATCAATGCGCCCACTCCGACTTTTGGTAAAACTTTTGTGTCATCCATAATATTTAATAGTGGCCTTGTTTGTTTAAATCTTTGTTTTTTTGTTTGTTATTTAGTTTCTTTTTAACACTTCGATTGCGTTTAGTATTCCATGAGTAATTGCATATTCTGCTTTGGGTTCATTTCCGGTAATCCTTTTAAAATTCTCAATAAATTTTACCGTTTCATATGCAACTAGTGCGCGGGGAGAAAGTTTAATTTGTTGATGTGCTTCTTTTAGTAATTTTATTCTAGCAAGTTCTGCATCAATTTCAGATTTTTCTTCTTGTGTGATTTCTGCTCTTAGTTTTCCTTTCGCATTAATAAAAAATCTCAAGTTGTGTAAAGCATCAATAATATTTGGCGAACCCAATTTTTTTTGTCTTTCAATTTCTGCGTGAAAAGCTTCTCCAATCGTAAGAACATACTCTTTGCCTTTTTTTCCGCTTCTCTTGCAAGTGCGTTTTTTATTACCTCAAAGGGAACATGAATGTGTCTTCCCGTTTTTAGGAACAAGGAGTAGTCTGGGTTTGGTCTTGTTTGTGCTTTTTGTTGAGAACCTTTTTCCATTTCGCTAAGAGTCATCCCATTACTTGGTTTTCTTGTTTGATTTGCCTTAAATTTTTGATAAGCCACTCTTGTTGAATCTTGGGGGTCAGCAACATAATCTTTCTTTGCAGCTTCCGCATTCAATATTCGATCTTTAAGCCACTGCGGGTATTGATCAAAAGTTCTTTGGTTGGGGTTATTTTTCCTCTTTTTTGAGAATCGCTTCATACTAAATATCTCCATTTAAATAAGTTTTTCTTTTTTTCTCTTCAAACTTTTCGATTGAGTATCTTAGCATTGTTCTTGGCATTTTTTTGTAATATTTTTTAAGAAATTTTTCTTCAGTTTTTAAATCTCTCTTTCCAATTTCACGAAGCATCCACCCAACTGCTTTGTGCATTAAATCATGTTCTTCATTCAATAAAATTTTCGCTAGTTTTAATGATTCTCCAAATTCATTTTTGTTAATAAAATAAAATGTTGAAATAATTGCAATTCGTTTGTCCCAAAGCAAGTTTGATTTTGCTAATTTTGCAAGTATTCCAATTTCGTTTTTATTATCAAACAAATATGGTCCAATTATGTGATGAGAACTTAAATCAACCAAATCCCAATTATTAATCCAATTTGTGTTTGCAAGATATAACTCAACAATTTGTTTTTGTTCTTCTTTTGTTGTTTTTTTGTTCTCAAATTTGTCAACGAGGATTAATAGGGCGCATAATCTTTCTTCATGTATTTTTGAGTGAAGTAAAACTTCTACTTTTTTAAGGTCCAATTCATTTGAATACTTTTTTGCTATTTCTCTCACTTTTGGAACCTTTATTCCATAAAAAATGTCTCCTTCTCCATATTCTCCTTTTCCTGTTTTAAAGAAGCCTTGGAGTAATTTGGCTGTTTTGGGGTTTTTTTGAGACAAAAGTTCTTTTTGTAATTCTAAGGGCACCATGTTTTTATTGGGTGGGAAAAGCCTTTTATTAAGATTTTTGCTAATTTTGTCGTGTTCTTGAATGGTTTTAGAAAGACTTAAGGCATTTTTTCCTCAAAAAACAAATAAACGTTTAGCCGTGTTTGTTGATGGCCCTAATATATTAAGAAAAGAATTCGGGATTGATCTTGATTTAATAAAAAAAGAGGCTCAAAAGTTTGGTTTAATTAAAATTGGAAGAGTGTATCTAAATCAATTTGCTTCAGAGAAACTTGTTGAAGCAACAGTAAATCAAGGGTTTGTTCCAATTATTTCTACTACTGATGTAGATGTGGTGATGGCTTGTGATGCTACCGAAGCCGCTTTTAGCGAATCAATTGACACAATTGTTTTTGTAACAAGAGATAGTGATTTTTTACCGGCTTTAATTAAGGCAAAGGAAAAGGGAAAAGAAACTATTGCTATGATGGCTGAAGAAATGAGTGCGGCGGCTTTGAGGAATACTGCTGATAAAGTGGTTTTTTTAAAAGGGAAGAAAATAGAAAAAGTGACAGTTGAAGAAAAGAGTGAACAAAAACAAGCAGATAAGAAATAATATATAGTAGTTTTTTGCTTGTTCTTTTAGATTTGTGTTGTTGGTGTGTTAATGAATTTTCCTGTGGGTAATGTTGTTTTGAAGGGGGATTCTCCTTTTGATTTTTCTTCTGCCGCACTTAAGCTTTCTGAAAAAAAGTTTAATGGGTATGTGATTTTGACTGTTAAGGGAAATTTTATTGAAGAAGGAGCAATTTTTTTTAGAGAAGGGGAGATTGTTGCTTGTATGGTTGAGTGTCTTGTTGCTGAAAAAAGCCTTAAGGGCAACGAGTCTTTAGAATATTTTTTTAACCAAACTAGGGGTCTTGGGTATTATCATTGTGTTGAACTCACACGAAGCCAAGTAGATCTTGTGACTGCTTTTGATGAAAAACTTTTAGTCTCCAAAATAGATTTAAAAGGTCTTCCAAGGATGATTCCTTTTGCCTTTTCACCCAAATTTGAGGGGTCAGAACAAAAAACTGATGCTCTTGAAACTTATGGGTTGGGCGAGTTAAAGTAAATGTTATTTGTTCTGGTGAGTGAGTAAAAATGATAAGAGGGATGCTTAGGTTCATAGCGGGTAAGGTGCTTGATGATGGTACAAAGCGGCCAACTTCTCAAATCGAGTTTTTAAAAGATTTTTTATCAAAACACAAATATGTTTATTCACAGGATTTTGAAGAAAATTTGCTAATTTTAAAAAGAAAACATTTAGTAGATTCTTTTTTGGTAACTAATATGGATGGGAGTATTGTTGTTTCAAGTGAAGGAAATGGGCATAGTGAAGGAATTATTGGGACTGCTATGTTATCTTATATTAAAAGTGAGTTGCCTGATTCTGAATCAGTTTTGATTAAGCGGGAGGGTCATTGGTTTATGTTGTTCCCTTCAAATAAGAAAGTGTTTATTGTTAAAGCTGGAAGTGAGTTATCTAATATTGAACTTAGAGCACTCTCTATGGAACTTGATGGGTTGATGCAAACAAGCAAAGCTGATAGATTTCAAGAAAAAAAGAGACTTCACCAAGTAGCGTGATTATTTTTGTTTAAAGGAAAGGTTTAAGTATTTAAATTAAGTTATTCATTTACCCGGTGGTTAATGGCGCATTTTTGTTTTAGCGCAATGCTAATTCATTGATGTAAATTGTATTGGTGTTTTTATGAGTAGAGTTATTGCAGTTGCATCTGGAAAAGGCGGAACAGGAAAAACAACTGTTACGGCAAACATGGGTATTGCTCTTGCTAGACAGGGTCAAAAAGTTTTGTTAATTGATGCAGATGTTGCAATGGCAAATCTTTCATTAATACTTGGGATGCAATCTTCTCCTATCACGCTTCATGATGTATTATTGGGAGAGTCTCAAGTTCATGATGCTATTTATGATGGGCCTGAGGGAGTTAGATTTATTCCTTCGGGACTAAGTTTGGATAATTATAAGAGAGTGGATAGTGAGAGATTAAGTAGTATTGTATCTCAATTAGTTGAAGAGTATGACTATATTTTGCTTGATGTTGCCGCAGGAATAGAAAAAAATGTTTTATCTGCTTTAAGTGCTTCTCAAGAAACAATACTTGTAACTATGCCAACTTCTCCAGCAATAGCTGACGCATTAAAAACAAAGATTGTTGCTCAAAGACTTGGGTCAAAAGTAATTGGGGTAATAATTAATTTTGTTATGAACGAAAAAGGAGAAATTAGTAAAAATGATATCGCAAATATGCTTGAATTGCCTGTTTATGGGGCTGTTCCATATGATCCTGAAGTTAGAAAAAGTTTTATGCAGGAAAAAGTTGCTCCTGTTATTGTGAGAAAGCCTGATTGCCCTGCATCTATAGAAATATCAAAAGTTGCCTCAAGGCTCACTGGCCTTAAGACGCCCGAAGCAAGTGGTGTTAAAAAGAAAGCCGGTTTATTTGGTTGGTTTTTTTCTTTTTTTAAGAAAAAATGAGGTGTTTTCATGAACAATAGACCGTTTGATTTGCTAAACGAGGCAATTGACAAGGAGGTACTTGTGGTTTTGAAAGGAAATCATCAAGTAAGAGGAACATTAAAAGCATTTGATGTGCATATGAATTTGCATTTAGAAAACGCTTCACAAATAGTAGAAGGTGAAATGAAAACAAAGTATGGAAAAGCTTTGGTTAGGGGCGATAGTGTAATAATGATTTCTCCTTAATCATTATTTTCCAATATTTTTTTCATTTTTTTATTATTTTTTTCGTTTTATTTTTGGGAATATTGCTTTTATTGGCTTAACACAAGCTTTTTATTCCTAAAAAACTAACTAATAACAGTTAGTCATACGTGGCGATTCTAGTGGATAAACGAGAAACAGTAATTGAATCAATAAAGAAACTTCTCTCCTTGGGCGTAGCCGATCAAGAGATTGCGGAAAATCTTTATGATGTAGGCATAGAAAAAGACGAAGCGTATGCACTTATCGCAGAAGCAAAGGGCCTACCGAAAGGAACTTTACAAGCGGGACAACAAAGTCAACAATCTCAAATTAATCCAGCTTCTCAGTTTAATCAACAACCAAAAATACAACAATCACGTTCACAACAATTTGGGCAAGAATCAACTATTCAAGTGAAACAATCTCCCCAAATGCAAAGATCAAATACTCAAACAACTCAATCCGCAATAAAACAACAACCTATAATTAATCAAGCTCAAAAAGTTCAAACAAAAAAAGAGTTGGAAGAAGCAAGTGCTGAAAACATTATGGATGATCAAATTGTTCAGCAATTAAATTTAGATAAAAGTTCTGAAGAAAAATCTTCTGATGAAGAAAAAGATAATTCTAAAGATGAGATTACCGAAAAAGAAATGAATGAAGAAGAACTCAATGAAAAAGAAATTGATGAAAAAGAGATTATGGTTAATGACGAACTGGCAAATAAGATAATGAATGATGTTGAGGAACAGCGCGGGGAAGACATAGAAGAAAAAGTTAAAAAAACTCTTAGTCAAGCAAAAGAAAATTTATCTCAGCAAAAACAAGAAAGCTCTGAATTTATCCCAAAAACAATTGCTCAAACAATAAAACAAAATCCTTCTGTTATTCAATCTCAGCCAAAAGAAGTTCCAATTATTTCTCCACAAAAGCAACCCTCACAATCTTTTGTTCAAGGGCAAATGCAACAAAATCAACCTCAACAATCTCAGCCAACTACTTTTCCAAGAGTTGATTTCACTATTCAAGATCAAAAACCTCAAAGAAATTATGCTCAAGCCACTCCTGATTTTGAAGAATTGTGGAAAAAAGGGATTGTGGTTGCGGTAAATGCAAAACTAGCCGAAATGAGAAAACTAAAAGACGAAGTTGATTTGGCGGTTGCGGAAAAAGTTGATGAAGCAGTGAGAAAAGAACTTTATCAATTCAAAGTTTTGCTTGATTCGCAAAAAGAATTAATTGTTTCAAGCAATAAAGAAGCGCTTGAACAAAAACAAAAGGAAATTGTTTTTATAATTGATGCAAAAATCGCAGAATTAAAACAATACAATAAACAATTATCTGATAATTTAATTGCGATGGAAACTGCAAAGAAACAACAAGAACTAGCTTTACAACAAATCACTACTGCTCTTGAAGATGCGAAAAAAACAAAAGCACAATTGATTGTTGAAACAAATTCAGAGATGATTAAAGCAAAGTCACAAGCACAATCTTTCCTTGATCAAGCAAGCACTCATTTGAATCAAATGGATGAAAGGGTGAATAAGACTTTGGAGCTTGAAAAGAATATTGCTGAAGGAATGTTGCAACAGGCAGAGCAAAAGATTGAGACTCTTGCAATACAAAGGGCGGATGAATTAATTGCAAATATGGAAGTTGAGCTTAATAGATTACAAACCATAAGCAAAAAGATTTCTCCAGAAATGCTTGATCAAAAAATACAAGTGCTTGAAGAATTTAAACGACAATTCCTAACAAGCATGCAAGATAGTTTGAACCAAATAAATAATGCAATTGAAGAATTAAATCAAAAGAATGTTCTTGCGGAAAGAACTTTACAAGAGAAAACACTTGCAATTGATGCAAAGATAGAGGAATTAACTCGATTCGAAAAAGAATTTACCGAGAAGTTAGAACGAATGATCTAGAAGAATTTATTTTTTTTTAAATGTTAGCTGCCTTTAGTAGTAATACAAGTTAATTTTTTGTTGTATTTTTGTGTTAGATTTGAGTTTGAAAGAATTTTTTTCTCATTTTTGGATTTTTTTGATTCTTCTTTTATTCTGTTAATCATTTCGCACGCTTTACAAAGTTCTGCTTCTGTTGGCTCACCACAGTTTTTGCATTCATGAAGAGCTAAAATTAGTTTGGGTTTATCTTTTTCTTTTGGGCGGATTAATGGTTTAATATTTTCATAAAACCTAAGAATTGAGTATTCTGTTCCCGGAAAGCGATTTTCAAAATTGTTTATCATTTCTCTATACTCATTTCTTTTTGCAGTCCAAGAGTAAGGGCAACATTCTTGCGAATAATGCTTTATTCCTTTCATTGCAGCGTAAGCGATAATTTCTTTTTCAGGAGTTTCATAAAGCGGTTTTATCCTTTTAACAAATCCTTCATGATCAATTATTCCGCTTGTTGCACTCATTCTTTTCATACGCTCAAAATCATTGTTAAAAATATTCATCACAAAACTTTGTACTTCATCATCCAAATTGTGTCCGGTTGCCAGTTTGTTTGCCTTAAACTTTTTTGCGTACTTGTTCATAATGTTTCTCCTTAGTGTTCCGCAAAAAGCACAGGTGCCGCCAAGTTTTGGGTTACTTAAAATTAAAGGCATTAGTTTGTCATTTGTTATTCCAAACTCTTTTTTGAACTCAACAACCGTGTGTGGTACTTTAAGTTCTTTACAAATATCTTCTGCAGTTTTGATTGCATTGTTTCTATACCCCTTTACCCCTTCATCTATTATTATTGCAGAAATAGAATTATTTTTTGAGTAATATTTGTGCATTAAGTAAAGTAACACACATGAATCTTTTCCTCCGCTTAGAGCAATTAATATTTTTTCTTTTGGTTTAAATAATTTGTATTTTCTAATTGTTTTTCTAAATCTATCTTCAAAAAAAGTGATAAAATGTTTCTCGCAAAAGTAGTGCGGTCCATAAGCTAAAGTAATTACTGTTTTTTCTCCACATTTTTCGCAAATTGAGGGGTTTTTTGCCCCTTTTTTTGGTTCCATAAAAAAGCTTATATTAGGCAAAGTTTAAATGTTATTTAGTGGTAGTTTTGGGGATAATGCACAGGTTGTTTGTTAGTCCGATAATAAATCGTGCTGATAAAGTCGCACATCATTTGCCTTATGCTGTTGGAAGCATTGGGCAGGGTCAGAGAAGGCGCTTACTTAAGAACCCGCATTCTTTACTCAAAATAAGAAGAAGGTAAGTGAATTTTTGTCTTATTAGTTAGCTTTATAAATGCTTTTTTGAAAGTTTTCTGTATTACTGTTTAATTTGCAGTACTTTTAATGGTGAGCACTAGATGGGCGCAGCAAAATACATAAGAAAAGCATTCCAAAACGAGTGGAAAGGTGTAACTGACGAGAATTATGATTATGCATTAATCATGAGACAAAGAGGAATTGAATATAGAAATGATGAAAGAGCTATAGCAAAAATCGAACGCCCTACTAATTTACCTTCAGCTAGAAGTGTTGGGTATAAAGCAAAACAAGGAATATTTGTTGTTAGAGTTAGAGTAAGAAAAGGAACTGGAACTCATCACAGACCACAAAATAAAAGAAGACCAAAAAGACAAGGACAAGCAAAATTATCAAGAAGAATTAGTACTCAAGCAATGGCTGAACAAAAAGCATCAAAATACTTTGAGAACTCTGAAAGTTTGGGTTCGTACAAGATTGCTGAAGATGGAAGATGGCATTATTTCGAAGTAATAATGGCTGATAGAACTGCTTCAACAATACAAGCTGATAAAAATTTGTCTTACTTGGCAGAAGGACATAAAGGAAGAGCAGAGAGAGGAAAAACTTTCGCTGGAAGAGCAAATAAAGAAAATAATAAAATTAATATGCGAAAAATAAGAGCAAAGAAAGCTCTTAGTCACATTCATGGATAAATACAATTATTTATCTCATGATAAATTAATTTGTGAAACCGAGTTTCACATTTTATGTTTATGGATATAGTTCATACACAACCACTCAAAGAGTTGTTGCAAGTAAGTACTTACTTGAATGAATCACTAATTGTACTCGTTAGTAACGAAAAAGATGAGAAGGTAGCAAAAACAAATAATCTGATTCCTTGTTATTTGATTACTGATAAGACCCCTGAGAATGAAATCCAAAAAATTAAGGGAAAAAAAAGAGCTGTGCTTGGGGGGAGTGTTCAATCAAATGAGCTTGCGGTTAGGCTTAAGGTTGATTATTTACTTCAACCATCTGACACAAAACAAAATTTTGATTTGGGGTTGGCACAAAAGTTATCTGATAATGGGACGGTTGTTGTATTGATGTTTGAAGATTTATTAAAGGCAAATTCTTTTGAAAAACATCAATATTGGAAAAACTATTTAGAGGTTGTTAGATATTGCAAATTGAAGAAAACAAAATTCATTGTAGCTTCAGGATGTAAAGACCCATTACATTTAAGGCCAAGAAAAGTTCGTGAGTCATTAGCAATTTTACTTGGGTTCCCAAGTAGTTATGCAAAACAATATCTCGAAGAAGAAATTAAATGAAAATGACGTGTGTGATGTTGGTTATATGAAAATTGAAAAGAATAAGAAGACAATTACTCCTCTTTCAAAAAGAGAAAGAAAAAGATACATATTATTTGAAGTATTAAATGGAGATATTACTGAAAAAGATTTTTATTTTGGTTTTTGGATTGATTTTCTTTCTTTTTTTGGATCAAAGGGTTTGGCCGAAATAAACCCAAAAATTGTTCTTTACAAAGATAAAAAAGCTATTGTTAAATGCAAGCGAGGAAAAGAAGTGGATTTAATTGCAGGGACTGCTTTTGTGGATAAAATTAGGAATAAGAAGGTAATAATTAATCCCTTACTTACTTCAGGAACAATTAAGACTCTAAAAGATTATGCTAAATTTGATGTTGTGCCAAAGATTGAGCCAAAAAAATAGTTTTATTTTATGGTTTTTACCTCTCCAAACAAGCTTTTTAAACGTTCTCTAAATGAATTATGTTGTAGAAAATAAGAAGGTTAAGCGCTGATTAAGAGCGTTTTTTAGCGATTTCTTTATAAGGAGAGCTTAGCTGAAAGAATAATAGATTTTTTGCATTTGTAAAAAAAGGATTATGTGGTGATTTTATGTATCCAGTTCAAAACTCAAAGGTTCCAGCTTATGATAAAGCAGCTACAATGTTTTCTCCTGATGGAAGACTTTACCAAGTAGAATATGCTTCAAAAATAGTGGAGCAAGGTACTACAGGGGTAGGAATTATTTATGAGGGCGGAGTAGTTTTGGCTGCCGATAAGAGTATTACAAGTAAATTAGTAATACCTGAATCAATTGAAAAAATATTTAAGATTGATGAAAATATAGCGGTTGTTTCTGCTGGACTTGTTGGGGATGCTAGAAGACTAGTGGGGATCGCAAGAAGGCAGGCACAAGAAAACAAAATGGTTTATTCTGAAAGAATTCAAGTTGAAACAATGGCAAAAGAAGTTGCTGAAACAAAACAAGCATTTACTCAATACGGGGGTTTAAGACCTTTTGGAGTTGCTTTTATTATTGGCGGACTTGATGAAAAGGGAGCAAAAATATTTGAAACAGAACCAAGTGGAGCTTTAGCTGAATACAAAGCTGTTGCGGTGGGAAGAAATAAAGACAAAGCAATGGGAGTACTTGAAAAAGAATTCAAAGAATGTTTAAGTCTTTCGGATGCTGCAACAATGGCTTACAAAGCAATTGAAAAAAGTTTGCCTGAAAAAGAAAAAATGGTTCCTGGCAGATTAGAGTTTGCAGTAGTTGATGCTAAGGGATTTAGGCATTTGACTGAAAAAGAATTAAAACAAGCGTTCAAATAAAATTATTTTAATTGACTTAATTGCCAATGCGAGAAAAAACAAAAAAAGCATTTGAGCGAGTAGTTATTTTAGTTAAGAAGGAAAAAATATGGTTAGAGTTGAGGATAGTGTAATTGCACGTCTTGAAAAGTTTGGACACAAATTTGAAATATTGGTTGAGCCAAATTTAGCAATGGATTTAAAGCATGGAAAAGAAGTGCCAATAGATGCACTTTTGGCTTCTGATTTAGTGTTTAAGGATTCAAAACTTGGGGATAAGCAAAGTTCTGAAACTCTAAAAAAAATATTTCAAACAGAAGATATTGCAATAATTGCAAAAAAAATTATTCTTGAAGGAGAGGTGCACTTAACAACTGAGCAAAGAAGAGAAATGCTGGAAAAGAAGAGGCGAGAAGTAATTAATTTTATTTCAAGAAACACAATTAATCCTCAAACAAAGGCTCCTCATCCTCCGCAAAGAATTGAAAATGCGATGGAGCAAGCAAAGTGTCATGTTGATGCATTTAAGAGTGTTGAAGAACAAGTTAATGAAATTGTAAAAGCAATTAGAAGAATAATTCCGATTTCAATGGAAAAAGTTGATTTTGCAGTAAAAATTCCTGCTCAATACGCGGGTCGGTGTGCTGGAATAATTCATAAATTTGAGATGAAGAAAGAAGAATGGTTAAATGATGGTTCTTTAGCAGCAGAATTTTTGCTCCCTGCTGGAGCAAAAGGAGATTTGCTTGATGAACTTAATTCAATCACGCACGGGGAAGTAATAGTTAAAATAATTGGGACAGCGCAATAAAGGTGAAATGATGGCATTTGAAATAACTGGAAATTTTGTGGCTGGGTTGGGGTTTTTTGTTTTTTTTATCTTGTTGATATGCGGGTTATTTGCAATGCTGTTAGTTAAGAATGTAAGAGCAAAAGCAAAGATTGGAGTAGTTGTTGGGATAATTTTAATTCTCTTGTCGGGGTTAATGATATTTTTTGGGTTAAGGTCAGGAAGGAGCATATTGGAAATTATTGGTACCGGAGAAATAACTGGCGGGTTTGGGTTGTTCGTATTTGCGGCAATTGGGATTTTTGCATGGTCAATAATAATGTTATCAAAAAAGAATTGATTTTTACGAAGGTGAATAAATGAAGAAATTGGTAATCCCTGGGGAATTGATTTCTCAGGAAAGAAAGAGGCTGGGAGGAAACGTTTTCGTTTCTAACGGCAAAATATACTCAAAAGTTTTGGGTGTAACAGAAGAAAATGATGAAAAAGCAAGTGTAGTTCCTTTAGAAGGAAAATATTTCCCTCAACAGGAAGATGTAGTAATAGGAGTCGTAACTAGAGCAATTTTTGCTGGTTATGGGGTTAACCTAAACTCTTTTACTGAATCGTTCATACCAAAAAGTGCAATGAGAGAAGATATGAAAGTTGGCGATTTGGTTAGCGCAAAAATAACTTATGTAAATGAGTTAAGAGAAGCTGAACTTGGTTTTCCAAGAAGAATGTTTGGCGGAGAAGTAATTGAAGTGATACCGGTTAGAACTCCAAGATTAATTGGAAAAAATGGTTCAATGCTTGAATTATTAAAACAAGGAACTGGATGCGATATTATTATCGGAAAAAATGGTCGTGTTTGGGCTAGAAATGGTAATTTAGAATTACTGCGAAAAGTTGTTACATTCATTAATGACAACGCATACAAAAGCAATTTGACTAATTCAGTTGAAGCATTCTTCAAATCTGAAGGAATACAAGTTAGTGTTCCAAAGAAAGACGAAATTAGACCAAAATTTGATCAACCAAGCGAGAACGTAGAAGAATCAGAAGTTCTTCCTAGTGAAGAATCCGAAGTATTAAATGAAGGAAACTAAAAAGGAGATTATGATACTTGAAGGTGAATAATATGAGTGGAAGAGTAACAGAAAATATGCCTGACTACAAGAAAGACAAGAAAAGAGTAGATGGCAGAAAAATGGAAGACCTAAGACCGCTAAGCATCAAAGTTGGGGTATTACCAAACGCTGATGGTTCAGCATACTTAGAATGGGGACAAAACAAAGTGTACGCGGCAGTTTATGGGCCTAGAGAGGCTTTGCCAAAACACACACAAAATCCTTACAAAACAAATGTAAAGGTTACTTATAGAATGGCAACATTCTCGGTTCCTGAAAGAAAACAACCTAGACCAAACAGAAGAGATATGGAAATCTCAAAAGTTTTGGGTGAAGCACTAGAAAAAGCTGTTTTTGTTGAGCAATTTCCTAACACTGAAATAAGTGTTATTGTTGAAGTTGTTGATTCAAACGCTGGATCAAGAGTTGCTTGCCTTTGTGCAGCATCATGTGCATTAGCTGATGCAGGAATTCCAATGAGAGATTTAGTGTCTGCAACCGGTGTAGGAAAAGCATTTGGAGAATTAATTGTTGATTTGAATAAAGACGAAGAAGATGCTCCTGATGCAGTAGACATACCTTTTGGAATATTACCAAATTCTGGAGAAATAGTTCTATTACAAATGGATGGATTATTAAAGAAAGAAGAATGGGAAAAAATTGCTGTTCTTGGAAATAAGGCCTGTCAGCAAATATATCAAATGCAAAAGAAGGCTTTGCAAGATAAATTCCAATTAACTGAGGTTTCAGAAAGTGCAGTTGAAGCAGTTGCTAGTGGAAAAGAAGAAACAAAAGAAGCAAAGCAAAGAAAAGAATCCAAAAAAGATTCTAAAGACAACAAAGACTCTAAAGAGTCTAAATCAAAGAAGGTGAAAAAATGAGAACAACTGTTTTAGAATATGATTTATCAAAAATCGTTGAACTTGCTAGACAAGGAAAAAGACTTGATGGAAGAGCACTTGACTCTCCAAGAGAATTTACTCTTGAAGTAGATAAGTATCAAAATGCAGAAGGTTCTGCGAGAATATTGTTGGGAGAAACTGAAGTAATCGCTGGAATAAAAATTGCGGTTGACAAACCTTATCCTGATAATCCTGATGAGGGTGCAATTTCAGTTGGAGCAGAATTATTACCATTAGCTCACTCTGAATACGAAGCTGGACCTCCATCTTTTGATGAAATAGAAGTTGCAAGAGTTGTGGACAGAGGAATAAGAGAAGCAAAAGCAATTGATTTCACAAAATTGTGTATCAAAGAAGGCGAATCTTGTTTAATTGCATTCATGGATTTTTATGCAATTAATTCAGCAGGAAACTTATTTGATGCTGGGTCAATGGCTGGGCTAGCTGCTTTTATGAATGCAAAAATACCAAAACTTGATGAAAAAAATAGAATAATCAAGCACGAGTATTCTGGAAGCATAGAACTTAAGCGATTGCCTCTTTTGACTACGTTTGTTAAAGTTGGGGGAAAGATAATGGTTGATCCAACTTACCTAGAAGAAAAGGCTAGTGAAGCAAGATTTTCAGTTGCAACAACTGAAGACGGTTACTTAAGTGCAATGCAAAAAGGACCAGGAATCTTCACTGTAGAAGAAGTCAATTCTATGATAGATTTGGCTTTCAAAGTTGCAGATGAGAGGAGAAAGAAAATCGTTAAAATAGCTAAAAAGTAAAGCGTTTTTTGACTTAAAGCAGGGCCTAAGTAAAAATTGGGCCTTGCCTTGAAGTTTTTAAACGTTTGCATAGCAAAATTTGTAATTGGTGAGCAAAGATGGCAAATACATTGAAAGTAGGAACAACTGGAAGATATAGTGCTAGATACGGAGTAGGAATAAAGAAAAGAGTATTAGCTGTAGAAAGACGAATGGATAATAATCCCGCTTGTCCTTTTTGCGGATTTGCAAAATTAAAAAGAGAAGCAGCAGGGTTATTTGTTTGCAAAAAATGCGAAAGAAAATTCACTGGCGGAGCATACGAACCACAAACACTTATTGGAAAAACAATTAACAAGATGGTTGCACAAAAACAATTTTTAGCTGGTGCGCAAGAATTAATTAAATCAAAAGAGTCTTCATTCTCTGATATTGAAAGAGAACTTGAGAAATCTCTTGTTGATAAAGAAAAAGAAGAACAATAATTTTGAGGTGCTTGAGGATGACTTACAGATGTGCTAAATGCGGAACAGAAGTAAACAATGTTTCTGAAGGATTAGTTAGATGCCCTTCATGTGGACACAGAATTCTTTACAAAATAAGAGACCCTCTAGCAAAAGAAGTTAAGACTGATTAGATTAATTTGCAAAAGTTCTAAAAGCACTTTTGCTTTTTATTTTTTTTATGTTTTCGCTTGAAATAAAACTTGGTTTTGATTCAAAAAATGCAGCAAAACGATTTTTTAAATCAATCCAACCTGAATTAAGTGAAGAGTTTTTGCGAAGCAAAACAAAAATAGCTCAAAATGATTGTGAGCTAGAAGTTTTAATTAGTGCCAGCGACAAAACAGCTTTAAGGGCTTCGCTTAATGCTTTATTAAAACCATTAATATTATTTGAACAGATAGAGGAAATGAATTAGTTAAACAGTTATTTTTAGGGAGATGATGAAATGAACGAACAAGAACGAAGAGTAATGATTCTAGACTTTGAGAGAAACAGGCAATTGCTTGCTTCACTATCATCACAAAAACAACAAATTTCTTTACAATTAGAGATAATTGATGCTTCTCTTGAAGAAATGGGCAAAACAAAAGAAAAAACTGTGTATAAGGTAATTGGAAATGTTCTTTTTCCAAAGGACACAAAAGAAATGGAAAAAGAATTAAAAGAAAAGAGAGAAAGCACGGACCTTAGATTAAAAACTTTTCAAAAACAAGAAGAAAATCTGCTAAAAAAGCTTAACTCAACAAGA
Organism: uncultured archaeon; assembly: GCA_964538165.1. Taxonomy (GTDB): domain Archaea; phylum Iainarchaeota; class Iainarchaeia; order Iainarchaeales; family JAAZKV01; genus JAAZKV01. The sequence goes on from CAZIEL010000003.1 coordinate 20,075, forward strand.
GCAAAGCTCGAAGCTGAAATGCATGATGAAAAAGAAAAAGAAGAACCTATTGAAAAGAAAAAGAAATGAAACTATTTTTAAGAGTGGCTTGCGTTAAATGACGCAAGTTATTATTCTGTTTTTTTTTGACTTGACCAAAACTATAATAACAAGGTTTGTATAGTTTAATTGGTACTTATGTTCAAATTGACTCCTAAAAGAATTGTAGATTTGTGCAAAGATAAGCCTGTTCTTCTTTTATGTCATGATAATGCTGATCTTGATTCTTTTTGTTCAGCTTCAATAATGCAAAGATATTTGAAAAAAAAGAATATTTCTTCAAGTATTGGGGTTCCAAAGCATATTAATGATCAAGCCCAACATTTTGCTTTTTCTCAAAAGATTTCCTTTCAAGTAAACCCAAATTTGGAAGAATTTAATCTCATCCTTCTTTTTGATTTTAATGGGTTTGAGCAATTGGGTCGATTAAAAGATAGTTTTGTGAATTTGGTGGCTAAAAAAAATGTTTCAGTTATTGTATTTGATCACCATGTTGCTGATAAAAAGTGTATTGTGTATTCGGGATATTGTGTGATTGATGAAGATGCAGCTTCAACAACAGAACTTTTATACAATTTCTTGGGCGCTTTTGACAATAAAATGTTTTTTTGGAATTGTATTGGTATTATTGAAGATACTGGCCATTTTATTGTGGGTGATGAAAAAACTTTTTCTTCTTTTGCAGAGTGTTTGAAGAACTCAAAACAAACTTATGTTGATGTTTTGTCTTTTACAAAACACAAAATTCCTCAAGATGAACGAATTGCTTTTTTGAAAGCGGCTCAAAGAGCGCAAATACAAAAGATTGGTGGAGTGATTGTAGTAACTAGTGAATTATCTTTTTATCAGAGTGCTGCTTCAACCAAACTGCTTGATTTTGGGGCACAGATTGCACTTGTAGCTGGTGTCGAAAGAGAGGGACTAACTACTCTTTCATTAAGAGCAGAGAGTGAGTTTAAAGAAGAAAATAACTTTAATTTAGTTAGAGATTTACTTATTCCTTTGCAATCTCAAATTGGTGGGGAGATTGGGGGGCATTCTGGAGCAGCGCAATGGAAAGGAAAAGTACTGCCAAGCGAAGTTCTCAAAAAATCTATTACTATTTTGGAAAATATTTTAAAGAAATAGTTTGGTTTTGGTATTATTTTAGATATACTACGTTTGCGCCTTTTCTTATTTTTCCTCTATCTGCGTATTTGAGCAAATAATGTACGGTTGATTTTGGAATTCCTGTTATTTTTTCTATTTCTCTTACTGTTTGATAATCTTTTCTTAGTTCAATTATTTGGAGCATTTTGTCCATTGGGATATCTATTGCTCTTCCTCTTCTCTTCTCCACTCCAAGGGAAACTCCTTTGTCTTTTAGCCTTTTTTGAGTTTTTGTGGGGAGTCTTTTGAGGCAGGAGGTGGAAAGAGTAATTGTTCGAATTGGGCATTTTGTAATTAAAGCATTTAATTTGTCCCATTTGATTGGTCTTACCAAGTGAATTTCGGTTGTGTCCTTTGGTATTGAATCAATATTTGTTTCTTCGGTTATTGAGTATTTCATTTTTCCAACCCTAATCTTTTTTTGATCACTTTTGTTATTTTCTTTCTGGAGATATTTTTTACAACTTTTTCTCTCATTTTTTTTAATTGTATTTTGCGGATTTTTTGTCTTATTTTTTTAAGACTTGCCTTGTTAGATATTCTTTTTATTGTTTTTATTCTTTTGCCTAGTCGCATTTTTCGTCTTATTTTGCCTGCAATGGGCATTTTTCTTTTTTTTAGAACATTTTTTTTAGCAAGGTATGTTAGTCCTTCAAGCATTTCTTTTTTGCCTATTACGTCCACGGGTGTTTTTGAATAAATATTTGGGCCTTTCCAATTCACTTTGTTGTTTTTAATCATGTCTAAAAAATCTTTCTCGTTTTTTGGTTTCTTTTTTAGTTCAATTATCGCAGTTCCTATTGCTTGTGGATAATGGGCATCGCTTCCTACTGTTACAAATGCTGCATTTTTTGAGAAAAGCATTCCTTTTCGCACTCTTGCTAGGGTGCTTATTGCAAGTTTTTCCATTTTTTTTGTTGTATTAGCCGTTGTTTTGTTTATTCGAAGAGCACTTGTTGCTCTATTTTCTCCAACGAATTCAAGTGCTTTGTATACTCCTTTAACCCATTTTCTTCCAAATACTAATTCGTTTGCACTCGCGAGCATTCCATTGTAATATTCAGTCCCTGTGTTGTATTTTTTTATTAGTCTTTTTGTTTCTTTTTCTCCAATGACTTCACACGCTGAATCGTATTTGTATCCAAAGGGGTGGGGAAAACTGATTAGTAAATTGTTTTCAACTGCTACTTTTAATGCTTCTTCAATTGGAACGTTCATTTGTTGTATTTTTGGTAAATAGTATATTGTTTCATCTTCTCCAAACAATAGTATGTCTCCAGCACTTGTTTTTGCTTCAAGTCCGGGTATTAACAGTATTCCTTTTGGTTGGATTGCTTTTAATTTTTGATAAGCTTCTCTTGGTTTGTAGTTTGAGTGTTCTGTTATTGCTATTGCTGTGAGTTTTTTTTGTTTTGCAAACTTCCACCATTCTTTTGGTTTTATTTTTTTTTCGTTCAAGTGCGTGTGCATGTCTGCAATGAAGTGTTTTTGTGCTTTCTTCATATC
>CAZIEL010000004.1:0-17577 GCA_964538165.1 uncultured archaeon
CGAACAATAAAAATTTGGATTCAAATCCAAATCCAAGGGATTTGACCGCCGCCAAATCTCTCAAAAAGTATTAATACTAGAAAACCATTATTTTTAGCATGAATGTTGTAAGTAAAACTATTAGGGATATTAAATCGCTAAAAATACAGGGTGCAAGCAATGTTAGAAAAGAGGCAGTAAGTGCTTTACTCAAATCAACAGAGCAAAGCAAAACAAAAACCGAAAAAGAATTCAGAGAAGAATTTTTAAAAAATGCAAAATCTTTATTTGAATCAAGACCAACTGAACCTGAACTACGAACCGCAATTAGAATAATTAAAAAAAGCATTGCGGAGAAGTCAAAATCTGTCCTTGAAATGAAAAAACAAATTAAAGAAACTATTGAGAATTATGATGATGATCGGAAAAAAGCAATTGAGAATATTGCTGATTATGGCGCTCAACTAATTAGCCCAAATTCTATTGTACTAACACTTTGTCACTCAAGCACAGTAGTAAAAATGTTAATTAAAGCAAAGAAAAAAATTAATCATGTTTATTGTTGTGAAACTAGACCTCTTTTTCAGGGGAGAATAACCGCAAAAGAACTTAGTGAAGCAGGATTAAAAGTTACACTAATTGTGGATAATGCGGCAACGACAGTACTAAAAGAGTGTGATTACTTTTTCACGGGAGCTGATGCATTCTTAGCAGACGGGGATGTAATTAACAAAATTGGAACAAATCAAATTAGCTCTTTGTGCCAAAAATATGAAGTAAAGCACTATGCTTTAGCTTCAACACACAAATTTGAACCCGAAACATTTTTTGGAAAAGATGAACCTATTGAGCATCGTAATCCGCAAGAAGTAATTTCTAAAAAAGAAAAAAACTTTTCAAAAAAAGTAGGGATATTAAATCCAGCATTTGACAGAACTGATGCCTCACAAATTGAAGGAATAATTTGTGAACTGGGAATATTTGCTCCCCAAGCATTAACTTCAAAATTATATGATAAACTTAATCTTGAAAAACATGAAAAAGAGTTCTTAAAACTCTAAATTAGTATTTTGTATTAAGCAATAAGTAACTAATAAAAACTCTACTTGAGAAAAGATTATTATGAATGCAACAGAAAAGTTTGATTTGGTAATGAGAAACACACAAGAAGTAGTTACGCCTGAAGAACTAAAAAAACTAATTGAATCAAAACCCCAACCAGTTGTTTATATTGGAACGGCAATTACTGGAAGACCGCACATTGGTTATTTTGTTTGGGGAACAAAAGTTGCGGATTTTCTAAAAGCTGGATTTAAAGTAAAAATTCTTTTAGCAGATGTACACGGAGCACTTGATAATTGTCCTTGGGATTTATTGCAAAAAAGATATGAATATTATGAAATTGTAATTAGAGGTTTACTAAAGAGTTGTGGAGCAGACATTTCTAATTTAGAGTTTGTTAAGGGATCTAGTTTTCAATTAAACAAAGATTATATTCTTGATACACTAAAACTTTCCACATTCTCAACTGTTCATGATTCAATGAAAGCGGCTAGTGATGTTGTAAAGTTTGGGGATAATCCAAAACTTAGCGGATTAATTTACCCTCTAATGCAAGCTCTTGATGAACAATACTTAGGGGTAGATGTACAATATGGAGGAGTAGATCAAAGAAAAATAATGATGTTCGCAAGAGAAAATCTTGAAAAAGTTGGATACAAACCCAGAATTGAAGTAATGACTCCACTTGTTCCTTCGCTTAGTGCCGGAGGAAAAATGTCTTCATCTGATCCTAATTCAAAAATTGATTTACTTGAAAAAACTCCGGATATTAAATCTAAATTAAATAAAGCGTTTTGCCCAGAAAAGAGTACTGAAAATAATGGAGTGCTGGCTTTCCTAAAATATGTTATTATGGTTCATAAAGTGGATAAGAAAGAAAAATTGTTTATTCAAAGACCAGAAAAATTTGGCGGAAATTTAGAGTTTTCTTCTTATGAAGAACTTGAAAAAGTATATTCAGAAGGAAAGCTTCATCCAATGGATCTAAAAAATGCTTTAGCACTTGAAATTGATAAAATGGTTGATTCAATTAGAAAAGATTTTGAAGGAAAAGAAAAATTGATTACTGAAGCGTATCCTCAAAAATAATATTTTTTAAAAATGAATCCAAAAAATAAAAGCCAAACTCACTTTGTTGGACACGGTTTCTACAAAAATCTATAGAGAAAGATTAAATACCACTAAAGACTTAATTTGCTCGAAAAAATTGGTGATTTGTTGTCAAATGAAGGATACATCCAAGAACTTGAAGTAAAAGCTTTTCCAATAAAAACAGGAAAACATGTTGTCATTTTGCATGAAATTGATGCAAAAGAACTTGGAGTAATGACAGGAGACAGACTTGAGTTGATTAATAAAAAAGCAAACAAAAAATGTGTTGCGGTTGCGGATATTACCCAATATTCAATTAAGAAATATCAAATCGGATTATTTCAAGAAGTACTTGATGAATTAAAAGCAAAAAACGGTTCAATTGTTACAACTACTGCTACCGAACCGCTTGCAAGTGTTGAGAATATTAAAAGAAAAATGAGAAATGAAAAATTAAATTATGAAGAAATTAGAGAAATTGTCAAAGACATTTCTGAAGAAAGACTAAGTGAAATCGAAGCAACAGCTTTTGTTAGTGCTGTTTTTATGAGGGGGCTAGATCTTGATGAAACTATTTCAATGGCAAAAGCACTAATTGCGGATGGAAACAGATTAGATTTTGGTAAAGGAATTATTGTAGACAAACATAGTGTTGGAGGAGTTAATGGGAGAGCCACAATGATTATAGTACCAATTATTGCTTCCTCTGGACTATTAATGCCAAAAACTTCTTCGAGGAGTATTACTAGCGCTGCAGGCACCGCAGATTCAATGGAAGTGCTTGCTGATGTTTCGCTTCCAATGGAGAAAATAAAAACAATTACAGAAAAAGTTGGTGGAGTAATAGCTTGGGGCGGAGCAGTTGACCTTGCACCCGCAGATGATAAAATAATTAAAATTGAACACCCACTCTCACTTGATCCCGAAGGACAAGTCATTGCATCAGTACTAGCAAAAAAAGCTAGTGTTGGAAGCAAATACGTTGTAATTGATTTACCGGTAGGAAAATATGTAAAAATAAAAGATAAAACTGTTGCACTTAGAATGGCAAAAAAATTTGTTCAAGTAGGAAAAGAAGTAGGAATGCATGTTGAAGCAGTAATTACTAACGGAGAAGGGCCTTGTGGATTAGCATTTGGTTCTGCACTTGAAGCAAAATATGCACTTGAGATACTTGAAGAAAAAAGATTTGATAACCTTGCACAAAAATCATGCGAACTTGCAGGCGCATTATTTGAAATGGTCGGAAAAGCAAAACCAACTCATGGATATGAAATGGCGCTTGAAATACTACAATCAGGGCAAGCACTAAAAAAATTCAAAGAAATAATTAAAGCACAGGGCGGAAAAATTGATTCAAGCGAAATGGTTCCAATGGCGCCTTACAAAAAAGAATTCAAAGCAGGAACTGATGGAATAGTTGAAGAAGTTAACACAAAATTACTCACAAAAATTGCCAGACTTGCTGGAGCACCAATAAATAAAACAGCAGGGCTTGTTATACATAAATTAGCCGGAGACAAAATACAAAATGGAGAAGTATTAATCACGATCTATGCTGAAAATAAAGAAAAACTCGATAATGCTGAAAAATTTGCTATGAAAAATATTCCATTTACTTTCAAGAGAATTATTCTAAAAACAATAAAATAAGAAACTCATTTCTTAGTTTTTATAATTATTTTCTTTTTCACTTTTTTGCTTAAAACATTTTTTAGCTCGCTAAACACATCTAAAAAATCTTGTGGGGCAAGCAAATATACTTTCTTTTGAGCAAGCTCTAAATTTGAAACAATTTTATTAAACTCTTTTTCGTTCCAACTAAACTTTTTCCCAAAAAAACCAAATGATTGTTTTAGAGAACGCTGCAAATCCTTATTTTTGTGTCTAAATAACTCTTTTAAAAAATAGAAAAAGTCGGGAGAATTATTTTTAATATCAAAATCAAGTTGAATCACTGTACTAAGACAATTTGGGGCAGGAAAAAAACTTTGTTGCTCAACTGTGTTTTCTAACACTTCTACTTTCGCATTCAAATTAATTAGAACAGTTAGGGCAACATATTCAAATAACCCTTCAAAAGCAAGCAACTTTTGAGTAAATCCTTTATCCAAAACAAGAATTACTTTTTCAATATTCTTAGTTAATCCTATTTTTGTTAAAAGATCTGAAGAAATGTGATACGGAGGAAGAGAAGCAATTTTATTAATTTTTAGAGCATCAAAATCTTGTTCCAAAATATTTCCTTGAATTAATATCAATTCCCCCAAAGCAATTTCTTCTGCAAATTCTCCTTTAAGAACCTCAAGCATTAATGAATCTGTTTCTACCGCAATTACTTTTACTCCCTTTTTTTTTCCATTGTCAAGTAATTTTCTTGTAAGAAATCCTGTCCCGGGACCAATTTCTAAAACAACATCTCCTTTTTCTAGTTTCATTCTTCCAGCAATAAATTGTAATAGCGCTTCATTAACGCAAAAGAATTGAGAAAGTTTTTTTTCGGGTCTAAAGTGATACTTTATCATTAGATCTTGTAATTGTTCAAATAGAGACATACTTTCACTAACCTAAATATTGTATTCACTTAATTTAAACTTGATCAAATCAAAAAAAAAGGAAAAAACAAAGAAGATTAATTAAAGATTAGTATCTTCTTTGCCCAAATTGTTGTGGTCGTGGTTCTGAAGGAGGACGAACAAACAAATAGTGTTTATCTTCTGCCCCTTCTAATTCTTCTATTATTCTTTTAACAATCATTTTTACTGGTTCTGGAGTTCCCTTTACTCTTTGAGAGACTTCATCTAAAGTTGCAAATGGTTTCTTTTCTCTCTCATCAAGTATTGCTAACATATGTTTTTTACCCATTCCAGGAAGCAATTCTAATTGGTGTCTTCTTAGAGAAATTGCTCTTGAAGTATTAAAAAAAGCCAAATATTTCTCTTTTTGTGTTAAAACTATTTTTCCAATTACTTCTTCTAACTCTGAAAGAGAATTTGAAGTTAAATCTTTGTATGCAATTCTTCCTTTAACTAAATCAACTTTTGGTCTTTCATCCTTCCCAACATAAACTTCTTCCCCTACAGAAAAAGATATGCCTGATTTTGGAACAACCTCAAGTAAAGTAAAATACTCTTTCCCAATTACTTGTGCAAGGGACTCGGTTTTTGCTGCACTAGGCTTACCAGTCGGCATAAAATCTAATACTAATGCATTTTCTTCAGCTGTCATATCATCCCCCCCTTTTTAGCAATTTTCTCCAAAAAATCAACTTTTGATAAGTATTATTGTCCTCAATCCTTAATAAATACCTTTCCAAGCAAGATGTAATTTCTTTACTAGGAAAAGCTTTATAAAAAAAGTTATTCTAGCTTTTCCTCGAACTTCTTTGTGAGTTCGATGACTTTCTTTAACTCCTCATCAGAAGGAGCAACGCCTTTTGGCAACATTAGTTGCAATTGTTCTACCCTAGTAGGCACAACATTAGCAATTTCAAATCTAAGCAATTCGTTTTCTTTCAAAAACTCAATTTCGGTTAACTCTGAAAGCAAATCAGTTGTTTGTTTCTCGGTTAATTTAGCAAATTTTTCAACATACTTAAAAGTTTGTTCTTGTTCGTAATTAAGTTCCTTTTCACCCTTTCTTCCTTTTAGAACCTCTTTTACTTCATGTAGAGCAACTGGCTTCATTGATAAAACTTTTGATTCCATTTACAAACACCTTTGCTTTTTCCTTAAATCTAAAAAATTATTTTAATTTTTTCAAATGAACTGCAGTAGTGACTACAGTTAATCTTTGATTTCCTCTTAATAGAGAAACTTCATATCCTGTTAATCCTCGTCTTGCAATAACTTCACCAGTCAAACCATGAAAACTCTTAAATGGTAACCCTGAATGATAAGAAGAATCAATTACAACTTGAACTTTATCTCCAATATTAAATTCAGCCATTATATCATTAACACTAACCTTAGGTCCGTGCTTCTTCATCTTGTGTCTTGTCTTTCCTCTTTTACCTGTATTTCGTGGATGTCCCTGAACCTTCATTAATAATCACCGAAAATTATTCAACGCTCACCAATTTGCCTTGTGTCGCAATTAACAAAATCTGTATGAGAAAGCTTTAAAAGGGTGCCTAAACGCAAATCGAAATTAATCCAAAACAAGTGCACTTTGGTCAAAAAAACTAATCACTACCAAAAAAAGAGGAATTTTTATTATTTAAAAAGGGGGTTTATAAACCCTTGCAAGTCCTTTATAAACAGATTAATGCCTTTAAAAAGGGCTTTATTGGGGTGGATAGGATGAAGTATACTATTGTTAACATGGTTGCGGCAGCTTCGCTTGACCAAAATTTAGATCTTTATTCTTTGGCTGTTGGAATACCAAATATTGAATATGAACCAGAACAATTCCCTGGAGCTATTTTAAAAATTAAAGAACCAAAAGTATCAATGCTACTTTTTAAGAACGGTAAAGTTATTTGTTCAGGAGCTAGTAGCGAAGAACAAATAGAACAAGGAATTAGAAAAGCAAACAAAATGATTCACGAAGTACAAAAAGACATTAAAATAAAAAGAAACGTTGAATTTGAGATTGTAAACTTTGTTGCAACTGCAGCTCTGGATGTAAATTTAGATTTATTTGATGTTGCAATGAACCTTGATAATGTTGAATATGAACCAGAACAATTTCCGGGAGCAATATTAAGAATGGATGAACCAAAACTAACTTTCTTATTATTTAAGAACGGAAAAATGATTTGCGCTGGAGCAAAAAAAGAAGCTCACTTAAAACAAGGACTAAAACTTGTTGAAGAAATGGTAGTTAAGCGAAAGAAAAAGAAAAAAACAACTGAATAAAAAAAACAATAAAACTTGACTTGTTAGGGAATTACCCTAACAAGACCTATTTTTTTAAAAAAAATCTATTCTCCTTCTTGAGTTGGATCAAGCATTTTACCAAGAAACAATATTTCCCCAGTTTTATTGTCTTGAATATAAAATGCAAAAGGATGATTCGCGTTAAATATTTGGGGCATTTCTATCGCAGTTTTTTCAACCATCACAACACCCGTAGCAGCTGCAGCTTCGGTTCCCTCTTCATTAACCTCAATAAATGCTTTATGATAAATCTCACCAATTTTTACAAAATTTGCTTCATCCATTTTTGAGAAATTTGCAAAATCAGTAAAAGCTTCCCTAACACCCATTTGTTCTAAATCTTGTTTCATTTGATACTTGGCAGTGAACTTGAATTTTGGCAAAGAAACAGTTAATTTTGTTTCATTCATTTTATCTTTTACTAACGCAAATGTTTCGGCTGAAGGAATATTAAAATCATAAACTATTCTAACTGGTTCATCAATACAATCTGTATTTGGCGCACAATCAGTTTCAATTCCTTTTGGAAGAAGAAGAACCATTGACAGATCTTCTCCTTTGTAAGGCAACTGCAAATATTGAAATTGAGAGTCTGAATAATAATTGAATTTTTCTGTTTGTTGCATCATTTTTGTAGTAACGGTTTTATCAGCAGAAACTAAAAATTCAGAGTCCACAGTATTTTCTGCTTTAAACTTACTTAACCAGTCCCCTTTGAAATAAATCGCATTAACTAAAACCATTCTTGTGTCTGATTTTATTGAGGGAGGTTGTGAGGGAAGAAGTTCTTTTATCTTTTGTTGAGTTTGTTCTTCAACCCATTTATTGATTAGTTGTCTTTGTTCCTCAGGAGCGTTTTTGAAATCAACAGGAGTAGATTTTCCATAATAGTAATTATCAATTATATCATAAAAACTTTGTTTGAATTCATATGTTTTTTCATTCCAAAGAGCATTTGCAACACTTAATTTATAATCTCCTTTTGCAGCACTTTCATTTAATGAATTGAATAATTTTGCAAAAGAGGATTGTCTTGTTGTATCATCAATTGGAAAATAAAATACTTCTTGCATTTCTTTTGCAGTATTTTTATCCGCCCCCTCATAAGTCATTCCTACTGCTGTTGAAATACTAAAAGGAGAGAAGAAAATATTTTTACCAATATTTTGAGGGTTTGAATCTAACTTAGTATAATAATCAACTGCAAATTTGTTATTTGCTAAAACTAATTCACTTAACCCTTCAGAAGTTGATTTGGAGTCATCTAATTGCTTAAACCCCAATAATCCTGTTGCTTTAGATCCTGGAGGAACATCAGTTCCGGGCGGAGCAAAAGTTGTACAACCAATGCTAAACAAAACTACCAACAAAACTAGCACAATAAAAATTGATTTTACTTTCACCCAATCACCTTGTTTAACATAAGGAAGAACCCCCTATTTAATTCTTGTTTTTCGTTAGGGTATCCCCGAACAACAAAAAAAGCAAGCTTTATAAACATTCTAGTATGCATCTTTATTGAGGCGGCCAAACCGCGAGGGTAACACCCGGACCCATTCCGAACCCGGAAGTTAAGACTCGCAAGGATTGGTTTTGGCCCTGCACCATGTGTGGAGCCCGCCAGACGCTGCCTCACTCTTTGTGAATTTGGTTCTATTGAACCAATATTTTATTCTCTAATCCTGCTGTAAGCAGGATGTTAGCGTATCTCGTCATGCGCTGGCGAAACAGCGCCGTGGCTTAATCTTTGTACACCCAAAAATGGGTGTTGTTTTATTCTCTAAAGTCCTCTCGCAAGACAAAATGTCAACGTATTTTGGTGCGCGCCAAAGTAAGGGCCCTGATCAAAACCGCTTCACTCTTCGTAATGCTTCTAAAAAAAAACTATTTTATTCTCAAACCTTATCAAAAGATAAATCATAATAATTTCTTTGTTTTTCTTAAACCAAACTAATAAAAACAAAATTGTTCTTTTTATTGAAGGTGATAACAAATGCCAATAAAAATTTCACAAGATCATGACCAGTGTATTGGTTGCGGAGCATGCGCAGCTATATGCCCAACTGATTGGAGACTAGAAGGAGATAAAGCAGTTTTAGTTGGAGGAAAAAAAGAAGGAAAACTTGTTGTAAAAGTAGTTGCTCAAGCAACATGCAATAAGGATGCTGAAAATGCTTGTCCGGTTAAGTGTATAAAAGTTGAAGAAATAAAAAAGTAATTTTTTGAACTTTTAGCTTGTGCTTTACGCACAAGTTTAAACTTTTTTAATAAAAATATACAAAACAAAAAACTAGTTATTTCAAGTTATTTAGAGTTCTTCAAAGGTTTTTTTCAAAAGTAATGCATCTGACTCAATATTTGGAGACTCACAAACAATTAATCCTTTGCAATTTAGGTCTTTTAATGCTTTAAGCAACTCTTTATATTTAAAATCGGATTCGCCCAAAACTAAATGATTCCTCTCTCCCTTTTCAGTGTATTGTATCCCTGAAATGTGGCAGTGGAGATTTCTTAGAAACTCTTTGCCCAACACTTTTTCTGATTGTTCAAGAATTGATCTAAATTCCGCATAAGAATTCATTTTTCCATTTGAGCGTGCATGCAAGTGAGAAAAATCAATGCAGGGCAAAACATTATCAAGTTGCGAAGAAAGAGAAAGAAGTTCTTCAAGTGAACCAAATTGAGTTGCTTTTCCAGTTGTTTCGGGACGAACAATAATTTTGTTGTTTGTTGAATTAAGTTCTCTTGTAATAACCTCAAATTGTTTTTTAATATTTTCAAAAACTTGTTTTGGAGAATCTTTTAAATAAAAACCAGCATGAAAAGTAATTGAAAAAGCTCCACAACTTTCAGCAGTTCTTGCGCCCTGTAACACTCTCTCAATAGAAGCACTAATTTTTTCTTTTTCCGCTGAATTTAGATTAATATAATATGATCCATGACAAGAAAGAACAACCTTATTTTCCAACGCAGTTTTTTTTACCAAAGGAGCTTTTTCGTTTGAAATATTAACTGAATGAACAAATTCAAGTTCCATCCCACTTAACCCCAATGAATTTACTCTCTTTATTCCCTCAATTGTAGAACGTGGTTCGGAAGTAGAGATTGGCATTCCTGCAGTTCCAAAAAGCAGTTTTTCAAAAGGCATTATTCATCAACTTAACAAATTTGAATTGAAGTTAATAAAAATTGATTGGCGAATTCAATTTTGAAGATTAAAGTTTCTTTTTTAAAGTATTGCTTTCTGAAATCTAATCAAGTGATATAGTTGCCAGAGTTAACACATTCTCATGAAACACATCATTCACAGGAACATAACATACAAACAGATACTAATTTCATTGGAAAAATTGGGCAAAAAATTTGGGACAATAGAATGATTATTGTTCTATTAATTGCTATTTTCTTAATTGCGTTTGGAATCAGAGGACACTTACTTAGATATGAATACTTATTTGAATTTGATTCATTTTATCACGCAAGATTAGTAGAAGATCTCGTGTTACAAGGACACTTTTCAAACCCGGATCCTTTAGCATATTATCAACTTCCAAATGGAATGCAACCACAAGTAATGTCACTTTATCACATAGTAAGTGCTTTTTTGTATGAAATTGTTGCTTTTGGGCAACCTTTCAATAAAGAATTATTCATGTGGACAATACAATTTTTCCCTGTTGTTTTTGGGTCAATAATATCAATTTTACTTTATTTCCTTGGAAAAGAAGTATTTAACAAAAAAGTTGGAATAATAATGGCTTTTGTTGGAGCAGTTACTCCTGCCTTTGCTTACAGAACAATGGCTGGAGCACAAGGAGATAATGCTTTCGGATTTATTTGGTTTGTTTTGGGATTTATTTTCTTTGTAAGAGCAGTAAAGACAAACACTTTAGATAAAAAATCAGTCATTAATATTGTACTCGCTGGAATAATGTTTGGATTAATGTCAATGTCATGGGACATGTACTTATTAATTCCATTAATAGTAATATTTTACTCAATTTTTGCAATAGTGATAATTGCAAGTAAAGAAAGAGCACACACTCACGAAACTGATCTTACGCAAAATCATGCTTTTGTTTTTGCAGTAAAAGTAATAATTGCAATGTTAATATTCCACGTAATGTGTTATGCTTATGGAGAAAATTGGATTGGGGATGCACTTGGCTACATTGGAAGCCCCCTTAAACTAGGTTCAGATGTTACCTTGTTTCTTGTATTAGGAGGAGCATTAATTGCTTCAGCAGTAAGCATATTTTATATTTCTAAATCAAATAAAGAAACAAAATCACTCTTCTTTAGTCTAGCATTAATTGGACTTTATGCAGGATTTATTGTAATGACTTTTGTTTTTATTACAGTGCCAGATTTACAAGACAGATCAACTCTTGCTAGTATGGTTGGAGAAGAAAGTGTTGGAAATCAATTCTTTGGAACTAAATATAATTCTTTAATCTTATTTCCTTGGCTTGCAATTATTTTACTTCCCCTAAGCCTTTGGTTATTTAAGAGAGAAGAGTCACACACGAGCATTATTTTCTTTTTTTGGGTAATAATTACCTTATTCATGGCATGGTATAAGCTAAAATTTACTTTTGTTTTTGGACTCGCAATTGCCCCCGCAGCAGCAGTTGTTGCATATATTATACTTGAAGGATTAAAGAAGTTCCAAATAGAAAAGGGACTTGAAGCAAAAGTGATTCTTGTTTCATTATTTGTATTATTACTATTCGGAGTCGGAGCTAGCGCAAAATTTTTCCCAGATTATGTTCCTTATGTTGATGAACATCCTGAATGGCAAGCCGCACAACAATGGATTATTGAAAGTACTCCAAAGGATGCAAAATTGTTTAATTGGTGGGACCAAGGACACATACTTACATTCATAACAGAAAGAAAAGTTTCTACTGACAATCGTAATGGATCAAACGAAGCGAATGTAGCAATGTCCAAATTTATTATTACAACTGATACAAATGAAGCTTATAATATTGCAGCAAACCAAATTGGAGCAGATTATGTTGTGCTTGATTCTTCAATGATCACTGAAGCAGGAACATTTGAATACTATGTTGCAAACAAAGTTGATTCAAGTTTAGTTCAAAAATATTACCAAGGAGTTGTTAGAGTACTAAATTGCCAAGATACAGATACTAATACTCCTTCAGTTACTTGTGAAGGGAACACAATCTCAAGAGCAGAATGGAATAAATTAGCAGATAAATGGAAGAGCACCCCTGATGATTTCCAAAACGGAAGCGAACCAGTATTTTATTATAAGAGTCATGATCAATTAATCATAATTAATCAAGCTCTGAACAACACTAATGTCATAAAAGTTTGGATGAATAGTGAAGAAACAAAAGACTACTACGAAGATGCTTATACAAAACTAGGAATAAAAATATTGAAAATAAAAAGATAAAATCTTAAAGAAAGTGATTAATTAATCACTCCCCACAAATCTTTTTACACAAAATAGTTTTTCTAGTTGAGTTATATTTTTTCTCTTCCAAGCCAATGAATATGTTCTGGCATTAAATTCCACTCAACCATTTTATCAATAGTTTCCTCAATAGTCTTTGGTGGCATCCAACCCAATTTTCTCAATTTTTCACCAGACAAACTATACCTCATATCATGCCCCGGTCTACTTGAATGAAAATCAACTAATTCATATTTTAACGTATATCCATCACCAAGTCTTTTTTGGATACTTTTTTCTACAAGCTTTGCTAATTGAAGATTATCTAATTCTTTTTCTCCAACAATATTGAATTTCCCTTTTGAAGCATCAACATTATTCAAATATTCATTAACATTTTTTAAAATAAACAATATTGCATCACCAACATTTCGAGCATGAATATAATGTCTCTTTCCAGCTTGTGTTTTTAGAGAATTAGCATGAATTGACAAAGTTTTTCCATCAAGAATATAATTTATTATCTTTGGAAAATATTTTTCAGGATGCTGTCTTTCGCCAAGAATATTCATTCCATTAGTAATCATAATCGGCATCTTGTATGTATTAGCATAAGCCATACAAATGCATTCAGCAGCTGCTTTTGAAGCAGAATATGGATTAGATGGATCAAATCTATCTCCCTCTTTATAATCAACTCCTTCTGGAGCTGGGCCATACACTTCATCGGTTGAAAAATAAATGAATTTTTCAAAATCACCTTTTCTTTTTCTAGCAAACTCAAGCAAATTTAATGTATTATCAATATTATTTCTAATAAACGGCACTGGATCAGAAATTGAATTATCAACATGACTTCCAGCAGCCATGTGAACAACATAATCAACATGTCCTATTTCTTTGTCTAATCCTTCTAATATTTGCTGTTGAAGATCGTGAGTAAAAATCTTTACTCTCTTATTATCAAACACCTCTATATCCCTTAATCTATCATAACCATTACTCGCATAATCTAACCTATCCAAAACAACAATGTCCCAATCAGTATTTTTTAATAAGTGTTCGCAAACATGAGAACCAACATGTCCCGCAGCCCCAGTAAGCAATATTTTTTTTACCATCACACCACCAATCCAAATATACTAATCAAAATTTTCTTTATAAACTTGTTTGGTACAAAAAAATTATCTAAAAAAAGAACTGTACCAATCTTATTTAAAAGGAGAGAAAAACAACTTTCTTGTAATATGTTCGAATTAATACCATTAATAATTGCACTAATCTTAGTTCTACTAATAATGCCTCCATTTGTAAAAAGAATGCACGAACAAGGTTTTGTTGGCAAGGACATGAACAAATACTCAAAACCGCCAGTTGCTGAACTAGGAGGAGCAGTAGTATTTTTAGGATTCTCTTTTGGAGTATTCGCAGCAATATTTTTGGCAACTTATACTAAAATATTTACAATAGAACTAAGTGTTCTCCTCGCTGGTTTTTGTACAATCGCAATGATTTGTTTTATTGGAGTAATTGATGATATTATTGGTTGGAAGAAAGGAATTAGACAATGGCAACATGCACTTTTTCCAATAATCGCTGCTCTTCCATTAATGGCAATTCAAGCAGGGGAAACAACAATGAGTTTACCAATATTTGGAACAATTGATTTTGGACTATTCTATGCATTAGTAATAATTCCAATCGGAGTTACTGGAGCAAGTAATGCATTTAACATGCTTGCTGGATTTAATGGACTTGAAGCAGGACAAGGAATTATTCTAACATCCGCACTAACAATTATTGCACTCTTAACCGGTCAAACAACTGCAGCAATACTTGGAATTGCAATGATAGGAGCCCTAATTGCGTTCTTAAAATTCAATTGGTTCCCGGCAAAAATATTTGGAGGAGACTCACTAACCCTAATGGTTGGAGCAAATTTAGCAGTAATGAGCATAATTGGAAACATGGAAACTGTTGGAGTAATAATAATTGGGCTATTCTTTGTTGAATTTTTAATAAAAGCAAAACATAAATTTCAATCCGAGTGCTTTGGAATACCAAACAAAAATGGAACACTTAATCCTAATCCAAAAGGAGGATCATTAACACAATTTATTTTAAAGCTAGGAAAAGGAAAATTTACTGAAAAGAAAGTTGTACTAACAATTCTTGGACTTCAAACCCTTGTCTGCATTTTAGCACTAACATATTATTTTGCAAAATTATTTTGATGTGAACTTATGAACTGTTTTATTATTGGAACAAGGGCAGAATACATCAAAACTTTTCCATTAATGCTCTTAATGCAAGAAAAAAAGATGGATTATATTTTCTTACACACAGGACAACATGATCTGAAGGATTTATGCAAAACTTTTGGAACAAAAGAACCAGACCTTACTTTGACAGAGCCACCAAAAACAACTACAAAATTCTTTGGAAAAACAACAAAAGCAGTTTTTTGGAACATTGAACTTGTTTTTAAAATTAAGGAACAAATTAACAAAATTGATAATCTAAAATATGTTTTTTACCATGGAGATACAATGACAACTGCTTCGGCAGCAATAGCAACTTCTGCATTTCTCAATCCTTCAAAAAGATGGAAAAATGTCCATTTAGAATCTGGACTTAGATCTGAAAACCTATTTGAACCATTTCCAGAAGAAATATCAAGAAAAATCGCGGATAAGTTTTCTGACATATTACTTGCTGTCTCAGACAGAGCAAAAGAGAATCTAAAAAAAGAAGGAGTTAAAGGCAAAATAGTTGTAACCGGAAATACTGTTATTGATGCTGCAAAAGTTGCTCTTAAAAAAGCAAAAAAGGTAAAGACACCAAAAAAGTTTGCCATACTAACTTTACACAGACACGAGAACATTAAATCAAAAGAAAGACTTGAAAAGATAATTAAAATTATTGAGTCTTGCACAATCCCAATAATGTTCTCACTCCACGATAATACAAAAAAGAAACTTGAAGAATTTGATTTATTAAAAAGAATAACAAAAAACAAAAATATTACAATAATGGAAAATAAGAATTATTCTGATTTCATTTACCTTGTAAGTAAATCATCACTTTTGCTTACTGATGGAGGATCAATTCAAGAAGAAAGTTTAATTTTCAAAAAACCTTGTATTTTACTAAGAAAAGCTACTGAAAGACAGGAAGGACTTTTCACAGGAATTAATTATTTAAGCAATCTTGAAGTAAAAGAAACAAAAGATAAAATCAAAGAATATTTATCAATCAAAAAAGTTAAACCTTTCAAAAATCCTTTCGGAGAAGGAAATATATCTAAGAAAATACTAAAGGTGATTAAATGAAAGTATCACTAATAATGACAACTTATAATGAAGAAAAAAGTATAGCAAAAGTAATTGACTCAATTGCGGCTCAAAGCGAGAAACCTGATGAAGTAATTCTTGTAGATTCTAACTCAAAAGATCAAACTGTAAAAATAGCTGAAAGTCTTTTTAAAAAAAACAAGCTAAAACACAAAATAATTGTGAGAAAATGTGATAGAGGACTTGGAAGAAACATTGCAATAGAAAACGCAAGTAATGAATACATATTAGGATCGGATGCAGGATCAATTTTAGACAAAAACTGGGTAAAAGAAATGAAAAAAGCTTTTACTAAGTACAACTTCGTATTAGGAAGCTTTAGACCAACTCACTCAAATTTCTTTGAAGAATGTGTCTCAATTGTAACTTACCCTAATATTAACGAAGACAAGAAGTTGACAAATGCTTCTTCAAGAAGCATAGGGTTTACAAAATCATTATGGGAAAAGGCAGGAAAATACCCTGAAGGAAATACAAGTGCTGAAGATACTGAGTTTAACTTTAGAATGAAAGATGCGGGAGCAAAGATTGGAGAAGCAAAAAACGCAATAGTTTACTGGAAAGTAAGAGTTACTACAAAAAGCTTTTTTGGAATGTACTATTCATACGGAAAAGGAGACAGACAAAACATCAAAAGAGTATGGCACTACTTACTATTCGCAATAATATTTTTAACATACCATTTTGTACTAATTGCTTCCTTGTTCCTAAACCAAATTATTTTTGCACTACTATTTGCAGGGATGCTTATTTACTGTATTAGATATGGAATATTAGCATACAACAAGACAAAGAAAGTAAAAGCTCTATATTATGGAACAACTTTATTTTATTTGAAAAGATTATCTTATAGTTTAGGAATAACTTTGGGTGTTTAAATGGAAAAAATAAAAGTATACTTACAATATCCTTGGATTGTTGCTGATTCACCTTACTACAAATACTTAAAGCAAATGCCACCAAATAGTGTTACTTTCATTAACGTTGCTAATCAAAAGGGAGCAATAACAAATAGCAAAAAACTCACTTTCTTTAATAAGCTTAAAACAAAAGCAAGAGGATTAATTTCAAAAGCCGGACTATCAAGAGCAAATGCACACAAAACAATCACAAGTGAAGAATATGATCTGATTCACTGTGCTCACTGCATGAGTTTAAACCAAACCAATTGGATAATGGATATTGAAAGCATGTTCCAAATGTATATTGGCGAAGAAACAAGTAAAGTAAATGAAGAAATAAACAAAATTCTTTCAAAAAAGAACTGTAAGAAAATACTCCCATGGACAAACGCTACAAAAAAAGAACTAATTAAAAGATTTCCAAATCTAGGAGAAAAGATTGAAGTAATGTATCCGGCAATCCCTTTACCAAGAATAAAAAAAGAGAAGCATAAAGGAATAGTTCTGCTCTTCTCAAGCAGATACTTTTATGAAAAAGGGGGACTTCACGCACTTGAAGTATTTGACAGAATAACTAAAACAAGAAAAGATGTGAAAGCTATTTTTATTTCTCCAACTCCAACAGAAATAAGAAGAAAATATGAGACTAACAAAAAAATCAAAATATTTGATCTAATGCCCCAAGAAGATTTATACAAAATGTACTCAAAAGCTGACATATTTGTTTATCCAGGATATAGTGACAGTTTTGGATTTGGATTCTTAGAAGCAATGTCGTTTGGATTACCAATAATAACTGCAGAGGGATATGCTCGAGAAGAAATAATTGATAATGGAAAAACAGGTATTATTATCAAAGAAAAAAATCAAGATCTGCTAAACGA
>CAZIEL010000005.1:0-17272 GCA_964538165.1 uncultured archaeon
GGACTCAACCCATTCACACAAATCAAACAAAACCTAGAAAACGGTTAGCACATACGTTTAAATAAAAAAGAGGGTCGTGCTTTTGTTTTTATCAAAAGCACATTTTGTTGCATGAATTATGCGATTATTACTCGTCCCTTGTTTTTTGCTGCTTCTTCAAAAGCTCTTTCAAAAATAATTTCTGCTCCGCTTGGATAATCATCTTTGTTTATTCCTTCTACCATTAGTACTACTTGCGCGCCTTCTTTTGTACAGCACCCGTCGCCTGATTTGGATTCTACACTTATTACTTGAGTGGCATTATTTCCACTTACTTTCATTCTTTTTGCTACTGCTCCTTCAACTAGTTTTGCAATAACACAAACCGCATCCATTCCAACAAATTTTTCTGCTTTTATTACTTTTATTTTTCCTCTTGTGTGTGAACCAGCATTAACGCTATTCATACTAGAAAAAGTTAATGAACTCAAACTCATACAAAACACCCTCGATTGATATTTGGAAAGGCAAATTTCCAACCAGTATTATTCATTCTTTATTAATAAACTTTTTCCCTCCGCAAAGTAAACAAAAGATAGAGTGGGGAGTGAAAAGCAAACTAAATTAATTATTTTTTGAAGTGTTTGTACAAAAAAAATGTTATTAGTAGAATTATTATCCCAATAAATACATCTCTTAGGATATATTCGCTTAAGAAATAAAACAATCCAATTAGAGAAAGCCCCCCAATTAATAGCGTGAGCACTTTCTCTAAATTTTCATTCATTTTATCACTAAAGTCAATTTTTTGACTTTATCTTGGGAGTGTATGACCCCAAGTTTTGAGTGCTTCTTTTAGTTCTGGAACTGTTTTTGCTTTTTCTTCTACACTAATTTTATCTAAATAAGCTTCTACTGCGGCTCGCATTGCTACTGCTCCCGCATAACTTCCTTTAGGGTGACCGTGTACTCCTCCGCCTAGTTGTATCATTATGTTTGTGCCTAAGAGTTTGAATATTAAATCAACTATTCCGGGGTGTAATCCTCCACTTGAGACAGGAAATACACTCTTTAATCCTTGCCAATCTTGAGGTAAACAGTGTTCGCGAATATTTTCTTTTGTTTTTGGAGAGGTTAACATTTGTTGACAAGCAAGTACTTCTTCTTTTGGGCTTACTAATTTTCCGTATGCTGTTCCTATGTGTAATTGATCTACTCCAATTAGTCTTGAAAATTTTGACATGCACATCATTGAGAATCCGTGATCAGGATTTCTTGTAAATGCCCCATGCATTGCTCGGTGTGCGTGAATTGCAAGTCCTAAGTCATTACATTCTTCTCTTAGCGAGTTTACTGCAGTCCAACCGGAAGTAACAACATCAATCATTACGTATTCTCCCCCGTTTTTCTTTACAAATTTGGCTCTTTCTATCATTTCTTCTACTGTTGGAGCCGTTACATTAATTAAATAAGATTTTTTTTGGCCAGTTTCTTTTTCAGCTTTGTTTCTCATTTTTAATGATTTTTCAACTCTTTTTTTGAACGGATTAAACTTTTGATTGGTTAAGTTTTCATCATCTTTAAGTAAATCAAGTCCTCCTTTCCAAATATCATAGCCAACTTGAACGTGTTCGTCAGTAGTCATTCCTACTTTTGGTTTTGCTACTGAAAGCATTAGGGGTCTTTTTTCTTCTTTGAATATTTTTCTTATTCCATCAATTCCAAACTCTGGTCCGCGGTATTGTTTTATTAGGTTTTTTGTGAATTGAATATCTTGTAGTCTTAATGAGTCTACTGCTTTCATTCCAAATACGTTCCCTGCAATTGAAGCTAGTATTTGACTAGGATTATTTTGTTCGAAATGGTCTTCTGGGTAAGCTATTTTAATCCAATATCCATCAGAAGTGTTTTCTACGCTGAATACTCTTGCTGCAACTTTTTTTACGTGAGGATATTTTGCCCAAACATCCAAATCGGTCCAAGTTCCTACAGAGCTTTCACTTGCTACTGCTCCAAATGCTCTTTCAGGGGTTTCCCATTCAGGCACTTTTACCTTAAAAGTCGCAATTACATCTTTATTATTTGGTTTATACCCTAAATCAACAAAATCCTCATATCCAGCCATTATTTTTCACCCTACTTTGTTGTGAATTATTCTTTGGAATAAGGTTTTTTGAGGTTAATAAGTTTTTGGTAGAAAAAAGCCAAAAACCCATTTTTTTGGGTTATTTGAAATAAAATGCGACAAATTCTCCAATAAAATAACTTAGGATTATCATTATGGCTGCAAAAATAATTGTTTTTGTTATTGCTTTGATTTTGTTTTCTTTTTGGGTAATTGCAATTTGGGTGCTCACAAGAGAGAGCAAAATTATTCCCCAAACTATGCTCAAACTAATTGCTTCATTCACTTCAAAAAATATAAACGGGACAATAAATGAAAGAGTAAAAAATATTTTTCCAAACATAACATTAATTGCGGATTTTATTGCACTTGTTTCATTAACACCTCTTTCTGATTTTTTTTGATTATACATCCCCATTGCATCGCTTAATGAATCTGCAATTGCAACCGCAAATATCGCTCCAATTACTCCAATTCTTGATTGGGTGGCAGCGTTTACCCCAACAATAATCCCAAGGGTAGTCATTACTGCTGAAGAGATTCCAAAACTTAACTTGCCAAACTTTTCATTAATTTTAATGA
Source organism: uncultured archaeon (assembly GCA_964538165.1). Taxonomy (GTDB): domain Archaea; phylum Iainarchaeota; class Iainarchaeia; order Iainarchaeales; family JAAZKV01; genus JAAZKV01. The sequence goes on from CAZIEL010000005.1 coordinate 2,687, forward strand.
ACATTCTATCAAGAGGCTTTTGTTGTTCTATGATTAGTTCGTAGTAAGATTCATTTAAAGTTTTTTCATTTTCAAGTCCAAGTTCTTTAATTAATCCCATTATAAGAGATTCTTCATTTTTTATCGGGTTTTTATCACGATTGTGTATTTCAAATTCCACAAATTCTCCAAGGTTTTCAACTTGATCAATCGCAATTATTATTGTGTCCAAAATGAATACAGTTCTTTTTTTGTTTACTCTTGCTGCTTCTTCACAAATCTTTTTTATTTCAGAAATTTCTTTTTTACTAACAATTGAAGAAAAAACAAGTTTATGCTTGTGCGAATCTAATGTCTTTTTGTAAGTAAAAAGTGTGTTTTCAGAACTATCTGTTCTTATTCGGTATAATTCAAATGGATCAAGTGAAGAGGATTTTTTTGGAGTATAATAAATGTCTTCGTGAACAAAAGAGCCAATCTTTTTTGCTCCAAGACCATAAAGTTTCTCTTCAGAAATGTTTCCTCTAACCTTAATGTGTTGTTCGTATTGTGCAGTCTCAATTTGAGAAAGTATTTTTTCAGCAATATATTTTTGCATTCTAATCCCACTAATAAAAAATTTTGATGTTCTAAAGTTAATGTTTCTAAAGTATTTAAATAAACCTTGTCCAAAAAAGGTTAACCATTCAGTTTATATTTTAGAAAAATAACTTTATTTTATGGCAATTAAACCTATTTGTGATAAGTGTAAAAAAGAATTAACTGATTTTGGAGGACTCTTGTTTAGTCCGCCAACTCAAGAAGGAACGGTAAGAAAATATCATATTTGCAAACCTTGTTTTAAGAAAATGGTTGATGAATTCAAATAATCAAAAAAACAACTAGTTTTGAAAGTAATTTAAAAAAAAAGTTGATTGAAGAATTATTTATTTTTAAAAGTTCTTCAACCAAAAACGTGTCCAAGAAACTGAGTTAGTTCAATTTGCTTGCGGTAATTTTCCATCACCCAGTTGTGGTGTAGTTAGCGCTTTTACATCCGCCTTATAATAATCTATTTCAGAATATCCAAACATTCCAGCCATAAAGTTGGTTGGTATTTGTTTTATTGTTGTGTTATAATTTTGTACTGATTCAATATATCTTCCTCTTGCAGTAGCAATCCTGTTTTGTGCTCCAGTTACTTCGTCCATTATTGTAGCATATTGTTGGTTTGCTTGGAGTGTAGGATAGGACTCATTAGTTGCTATTGCATTTACAAATGTTGCAACACTGTCTGTCATTTGTACTCCTGCTTGATCCATTTCATTAACATTTCCGCTTGTTTTCGCAGCCATCCATTTTGTTCTCGCCTCTGTAACACCAGTCACATAACTTGTTTCAACTGTTACTGCACTTGATACGATAGATGCTAAGTTTCCAAGTAAATCATATTGTCGTTGGTACTGATTTTCAACTTCACTCCACTTTCCTTTTGTATCTTGATCAAGTGTTACTAAATTATTGTATCCAACAAACAAAATCAAAACAATGAAAACGATTAGTAAAAATATTGCCCCTACTCCAATTATTCCAGCCCACTTCATATCCATTTCATCAACCCCTCTAACACAATTATTATTTAATAATTTTATTTTAAATCTACCGTATTAACAAAAAAATATTATTATCTTCCCGCTCCTCCGCCACCAAAACTTCCTCCGCCGCCGTGAAATCCTCCTCCCCCTCCTCCAAAAGAATGTCCTCCGCCAAAGCTCCCACCATAGCGACCACCATAGTGTCCTCCAACTCCCCCCATTGAAATGACTAAAATTATTCCAATAAACATTAGTATTATGTTTATTGGGTCAGGAAAAATTCCGGATAAGAAAAACATTAATACTCCGACTATAAGTAGAATTATTTTTCCAAACTCTGTGGCAAAATTTTGATGAAATATTTTTCCAACAACAAACGAAAACAAACCCATGAATACAATAAACACTACCATTGCAAAAATTAAGATAATAAAAAAAGCAAACACAATCAAAATCACAGAAGAGATATTTTCATTATTTTGTTTTGATCCAATTTCTTCTTTATTTGCATTTATTTCTTTTGCAACTTCATAACAAAAATCAATTATCCCTTGTTTTACCTTTCCTTCATCTCTTTTTGGGACATAATAAGTATCAAGCATTCTTCCTAGTTTTGAATCAGGGAGTATTCCCTCAAGCCCATAGCCTGTCGCAGCAAATATTTTATTTTCATTTACAGCATAAAGTATAACAAGTCCATTATCTACATCTTTTTTTCCAACTCCCCACTGTGTCCCTAAGTTTGTCGCATATTGTTGGGGAGTTAAATCTTCCACGCTTGGGATAATTACAAGTACTACTTCAGCAGTTGTTTCTTTTTCAAGTGTTTGAAAAAGTAGTAGCAAATCCGTTTTTTCGCTAGAGTCCAAAAAGTTAGCATAATCATTTACAAAAAATTCGTTTGTTGGGGCGGGAATTGTTGCTGAAAAAGTAATCAAAAAGGCAAGTGAAAAGAAAAAGAAGAGCAAAAGTATTTTTTTCATGAAATACTCTTGCGTTTAGTTATTTTAATTCTAATGTTTGTTATTTTTTCTTAGGTCTTTGGATTGTTGTTGAAGAATCTTTTGTTACTTCAAATCCGCTTGTTGATTTTTTTTCCTTTCTTGCTTCATCAGCAACCGTGTTAATACTTTTTGTTTTTTGCTTTTCGCTTGAAACTGCATCTCCATCAATTATTCCTTTTGTTTTTGGAGCTTGTTCTGTCTCTTCTTGATCTTCATGATCGTGGTGACAATTTGGTCCGTGTATATGTTCGTGAGCTTGAGCTTTTTCCCCAGTAACTGTTTCTGTTTTTGGAAGCGATTTTCCTTCTTTAATTTCAAGTTTTACTCCTAACTCGCTTGCAAGCTTTTTTATTGCTTCATTGACTTTTGTCAGATTTTTAAATGCCTCTCCCTCAAGAGTAATTGTTAAGGTGTCTTCGGCAACTTGCTTTTCAGTTCCTGGAATTCTTTCATAATATTTTGAAAACAGTTGTTCAGAAATTTCTTTTTTATCTTTAAATTCTTTTTCTAGTCTTACCTTATACTCTACTTCTCTTCCGGATAGAGGGTGGTTAAAATCTACTCTTACTCTTCCACTTCCCACACTTTGTACTCTTCCAAATGCATTTCCTATTCTTATCACAAGTCCAGGATAGGGATTTATTTTTTGATCATAAAAATTTTTTAATGGAACAACTCTAAGTAAGTCAGTTGTTCTTTCTCCAAAAGCATCTTTTGCAATTAGTTTTACTAGTCTTTCTTCTCCTTCTTGCATTTCCATTAGTTCTTTTTCAACTAAAGGCATTAACTCATTTTCGCCAGTAATTATGGTTAGTGGTTTGTATTCTTTTTTTTCTTCAAGTATCCCTGCTTCTTTTGCATCACTTGCTGAGTTTGTATCAAATACTTTCCCTTCAAGGAGTTCTTTTCCAGTAAAAGTTACACTTACCATTCTTTTTTTGTCAACCATTTGCTCACCTGCTACTATATTATAGATATTATTATCTAACGAATCATTATTGAAGGTTTTTAAACGTATTTAACCGTCCTATATTATTATTGATATTAGTTGGTGAGTTTTTTGAATAAAGAAACAATTGTTAAGGGACTTGGATTGTTGATTCTTGTAATAATGGCACTGAGTATGCTTGCGGGTGCTTTTTTAATGGCGGATAGCCGAAATAGTGGGTCTACTAACACTACTGCACCTGTTGAAGATTCTTTTCCCGATTCAACTGCTACTGCTTTTACTTACGATATTACTTTTGATTCAAATGTTTTAAAGGAACTTGATTCAGCAAGATTTGGGGCAATGACTTCCGAAATTAACAAAGCAGGAATTGATTCAAACATCTCAAAAATAGAGGGTGTTTCTAAGGTTGCTTCTTTATTTAGAAAAACCCAAGTTGACTCAAACGTTTGGTTATACTTAGCGGAAATTACTTTCAAAAAAGGAACTGATAAGAAAGAAATAATCGCAAAAATTTCTGACTTAAACTTTTTTGATAAAACACAGGGCAGTGATGCAATGAAATATATTACAATAAAAACCCCTGATTTTGTTTTATTACACAATCAAGATTTAAATATTGATAGAAATTTTTCTTTTGATACAACCGAAATGAGTACTGTTTCAGCTCTTGTTCCTCTTGGAACAATGCCATCAAATGAGATTACTGTTAGTGGACAAATAAGACTACAAGGTAAAACGGTTCTTTCACTTGAATTAATGGAATCAATTAACTTAACTCAACAAAAACAATGGGAAGAAATAATGAAAAATATTCAAATAGATAGCAATACTCCAAAAGACGCTAACGTTTTGACTGATGAAAATACCAAAACAATCCAAATCGCTTCCGACACTAATTAGTAAAAGTAATAAGAAACAATATTAAAAAAAATTTTCTCACAACAATAAAATTATCATCGTTTTAATTTTGTACTGAAAACTATTTTTTTAATTTCATTATTGCTTCAGCAATGTCGCCGTTAGTTTCTTCAAGAACTTTTTTGGCTTCTTCTTTTGAACAATTTGCTTGTTCGCTTACAAGTAAAATATCTTCTTCCGGTACTCCGTTTTCTTCGCTTATTTTTCCGCCAATAGTAAAAGTTTTGTTTCCTTGCATTTCTATTGATTGCACTTGTGGCTCATTTATCTTAATTTTTTTTCCATCATTCAAAACAATTATTACTTCTTTTGCATCAATTTCCTCATTTTTTATTCCCATTCTTTTCATCATTTGACTCATTTGTTTTGGATTAACTCCACCCGGAAACATCAATATCACCTTATTTTCTTTCTTCTTAGTTTATTTCTTTCTGGAAAACATTTTTAAGCTCGAAGCCCTTACTCTTACTATTGATTTTTATGCCTACAGCACATTTTGTTATCTCGTCCTTAAAGGATTTTGATAAAGCTTTTCCAAGTGTTCCAAAGGAGAGCAATCGAAAAAAGGCGCTTGAAAGGTATTTTGGAATTAATGGTTTAATTAAAGCTGTTACAGTAGATGGAAAAGAGTGGCCAAAATTGATGTACCCTAATCCAGAGGTTCTTGATAGCAAAATAAAAGAAACTAAAGAAAAGAGAAAAATTTATTCTGACAAATTGGGAGAATGGAAAAAACAGCATTTTAATGCTTCCATGTATCATCAAGTTCATCAAGTAAAAAAACTTGCAGAACCACTTTACTGGAAACACTTGGCAAAAACCGTTATTGATTCTGATTATAGAAAAGACGCTGACTCAGTAAAGCTCCCTGCACATTTAGTTGCAGACAAAAAGTGGAGACCGATGGTAAAAATGTTTGTAAATGATATTGAGTATAGAAAAAATTTAGCAGAAACGGTTAACACATCTATTGTTTATAAAAATAATAAAAAAGTTGCTCAATTCGCTGATGATTTACAAGATTTTAGAGGGACCGCAGCAGGAAAACAAGTTATTGATCTTGAGAAAAAAATTTTAGACCTTGATGAAACTGAAAAAGCTCTTAGAGAATTACAAAAGTGGGCAAAAGAATAAGTGTTAAAAAAACAAGCTCCGTTTCAAAAAATAATTCTAATGCTTTTGTTGAGTTTCTTTTTAATTTTCAAACCGAATTTTTTGATTTTTGTAGATTTTTTCACACCACCGGCAAAAAGGTTTCAAATCGTTTATATATCTCCAAAACAACGAGTGTTGTAGATTAAAATTGTTGGGCTCGAAAGTTAGTGAACCAAAAAAGTTGGTTTTTGCTTTCAATGAGCCCTCCTAAAATTTATGGAGATGGTAGTATGTTTGGATCAAGATTAGTTAGATTTGTAGAAGGAGAAGCAATTAAAGTACCAAATTTTTCTTACGTTAAAATGTGAGAACTAGAATGAGTTATGTTGAGCAATTGCAGCAGCTTTTTTCAAATCACCCTGCGAAAAAATGACTGCTGCTTTTCTCTTTATTGCTTCTCTAATTCTCAACACGTTTTATTGAAGCATTTTATTAGGAGGTATTATTATGATGGAAAATAAAAATGAAGGACCAATAAAGAAAGTTAAGGTTGGAGCAATTGAAGTCGCTGTTTGGGAGAACTCTTCAAAAGAAGGGAAAAAGTTTTTTACAACAACAATGGAAAGAAATTATAAAAATGGAGAAGATTGGAAAAAAACTAGTTCACTTAGAACTGATGACTTGCCGAAAGCAATTCTTGCTTTACAAGAAGCATATCACTTTGTTGCAATTAAAGAAAATCAATAAAATGTAAAGAATATACAAAATATTCTCTTTGATTGCACCACTAAGTTTAATAATTCTTTAAACTAATTTCTTTTTATATGAAAGAAAAGAATCCTGATCAAAAAACAACTATTGTTTACATGTGTGCTGGACTTTCTTCTAGATTTGGAGGAAAAATAAAACAATTTGCTCAAGTTGGAGTAAATGGAGAAACATTAATTGAAGTCTCAATGCAGCAAGCAAAAAAAGCAGGGTTTGATGAAATAATTTTTATTGTTGGAGAAAAGACAGAAGTTCCGTTTAAAGAAAAATTTGGTTCACTTTGGAACAAAATTCCAGTTAGGTATGCTTTGCAAACATTTGATTCAATTAAAAGAGATAAACCTTGGGGAACTTGTGATGCGTTAGTAACAGCAAAGGAAGTAATTACAAGCCCTTTTGCGGTTTGTAATGGAGATGATATTTATGGAGAAATGGCATTCAAAACAGTTCATGATTTTTTAATTAAAAGTAATGAGAATGAATGTATCGCAATTGGTTATGAACTAGGAAGAGTTCTTCCAAACGAAGGTAAAACAAACCGAGCAATATTTAGTGTCGATAATAACCAGTATGTTACTGATTTAGTTGAGACTCTTGAAATAGAAAAATCTAATTTAAAAGAAAAAAATCTTGATTCGAAGGATTTGTGTAGTATGAATCTTTTTGGATTAAAAGAGAGTACTTTATCTTTAATGCAAAAGAACTTAGAGAAATTTAAAGAGACTCATAAAAGTGATAGAAGGAGTGAGTGTTATCTTCCAGTGGAATTAAGCAACCTAATTAAATCAAAAAAGATTAAAATGAAATTAATTCCCACAAAAGAAAAGTGGACAGGGATAACTAATCCAAATGACGAAGAGAGAGTAAGAGAAGATCTTTTAAAGAAATAAATAATACTCCTAAAGAGTTTTATCGGCAAATCCCTCTAGCAAGTATTATAATCCTCTTTAACAAAATTTGCTTAATGGAACACAATATTTGCGAGCTTGTTCTAAAAGCAAATGGATTTGCCAAATATAATCCAATGCAAGAAGATTGCATAAAAAAAGGTTTTGAGAAAAACTTAGTTGTTTTTGCTCCAACTGCTAGTGGAAAGACTATTGTTGCAGAATTATTTATGTTAAACTCAGTTTTGAACGAAAACAAAAAAGTTATTTACACTTGTCCTTTGCGTGCACTTGCAAGTGAGCACTACTCTGATTTTAAGAAAAAATATTCAGAACAAGGTTCAATTAATAAAATAAAATTTGCTGTTTCTACTGGTGATTTGGATTCAAGTAGTTCTTACTTAAAAAGTTTTGATGTAGTAATGACTACTTACGAAAAGTTAGCTTCATTACTACGACACAAAGCCGATTGGCTTAGTGATGTTGGGTGTATCATTATAGATGAACTTCATGAGCTAGATTCAGATCGTGGCCCAGTATTAGAAATTGCGCTAACTCAGCTTAGATTAAATAATCCAAAAATAAAAGTTTTGGGCCTTAGCGCAACCATTCCTAATTCAAATGAACTTTCAAAGTGGCTTAGTGCGCAATTAGTAGAATCAACTTTTCGCCCAACTAAATTAAGAGAAGGGGTTTTACTTGATGGCAAAATTGAGTTTAATGATTCAACTATTGAAGAGGGAGCTCTTGAAGATATTATTGAAAAAAATCTTAGAGAAGAAAAACAAATGCTTGTTTTTATGAATGCCAGAAAAAGAGCAGAGAGTATGGCGCAAAAATTAAGTGAATTAACAAAAAAATATGTTGAAGAAAAAGAAAAAGCTGATTTATTAAAAGTTTCAGGAAAAATTTTGGGGGTTCTTGAGTCTCCCACAGAACAATGTGCTTCTCTTGCAGAAACAATAAAACTTGGCAGCGGGTTTCATCATGCGGGACTATTAAACCAACAACGAGAGATTGTAGAGGATAATTTTAGATCAGGAAAAATAAAACTTCTTTGCGCGACTCCCACTCTTGCAGCAGGAGTAAATACGCCAGCAGATGTTGTGATTATTCCTTCTCTTTATAGGTTCGAAAAGTATGGAATGGAATTAATTTCAGTTAGAGAATACAAGCAAATGAGTGGGCGTAGTGGTCGGCCAAAGTTTTCAACTGAGGGAAAGAGTATTATTGTTGCTTCTTCAAGTGATCAAAAAGAAATGTTCATAGAAAAATATGTTAATGGAAAAATTGAAACAATTAGTTCCAGACTCGGAATAATTCCAATTTTAAGAACCCATATCTTAGCATTAATTTCCACAGATTATATTAAGGATATTAAAAGTATTGAGAACTTTTTTGAAAGCACTCTTTATGCGCATCAATTACAAAATATGGGGGAATTACTTGATAATGTTCTTGAAATTATAAATGATTTATTAGAGTATGGCTTTGTACAAAAGAAAGAAGAGAAATATTATGCCACTCAATTAGGAAAAAGAGTTTCTGATTTATTTTTAGATCCTGATTCGGCTTATGAACTTGTGTGTGCATTAAAGACAAAAAAAACTTTTACAACTTTTTCTTATCTTTATACTTGGGCAAATTGTTTAGAATTCTCTCCTTGGATTTTGGCCCCAAAAAAGATTCATGCGGGAATTATTGAAGAGCTAAATAATCGAATTGATGAGTTACCCTTTAAAGAAGAACAAGTTTTGTTTGAACCAGAGTCACTTGATAAGTTTTTTTCAGCTTTGATGCTTGAGTATTGGATTAATGAAAAAAAAGAATCCGAATTATTCAAAGAGTTTGGTTTAGCTCCAGGGGTCTTATTTGGAAAGAATCAAATGATTGAATGGCTATCTTATTCAACAATTGAACTTTCAAAAGTTCTCAATCAAGATAGACATGTCCTTCAATCCCAAAAAATTTCAAAGAGAGTAAAATATGGAGTAAAAGAAGAACTTCTTTTGCTTGTTGAACTAAAAGGAATTGGTAGAGTTAGAGCAAGAAAATTATTTAATGCAGGAATAAAAAGACCTTCTGATATTAAATCCAACCTTTCAAAAGTAGAGGCTTTATTAGGAAAAAAAGTTGCGCTTGAACTTGAAAAGCAAACTCTTTCAAAGACCGATTTTTTAAGTAAAGAGTCAACTTTGACTCAAAAAAAGCTAGTTTAGCCAAAAAAGCAACCTTTATTAACACGGTTTTCTCTTATTATTACTAGACTTGAAGGGTTGTGAAATGGGGTTTTTTAAGAATATTTACTATTTCTTCGAAGATAAATGGTATGCTGTTCTTGACAAGATTAATTCAAAGATTCCAGTTTACAAACTTATTGATCCAATTGATCAAGTTGTTCCAAGTTTTATTCTTTTTTTATTATTATTGTTATTTGTATTAGTATTAGTGGGCTATGTTGCTCAATTTTCTTCGAATTATGAAGTTACTATTTCAATGCTTGATTCAGAATCCAAAGATGGAATTAATGGAGTAAAGATTTTTGGTAAAATTGGTCCAAGCGAAGAGTTGTTTAACAAAGTTACTGATTCTGAGGGTAAAGCAAAGGTTTCTTTTGCAGGATATAATCAAAATTTATATCAATTAGTGGGAGATTTTATCACTGGAACAAAGTTTGAAGTGGATTTGAATATTTCTGCGGATAAAAATGGTTATGAGTCTTTAATTAACAAAAAAGTTACTCTTAAATCTAACGAGGTTAGTCTTCTTTTGTCAAAAAGAGTTATGCTTGAAGCACCAAATTATAAAGACCAAGAGAAAGTAGAGTTAATTGATTCTTCAACTCAACTAAAAATAGTTGATACTACTGGAGTTGCTTATGTTAAATTTAATTGTAACAACAAGAATGTTACTACCCAAACAGTTGATGATAATGCTGATGGAGCGCTTGATGGAGTTTTTACTTTAAACAAAGAAAAATGTGAGTTTGTTGTTGTTGAAGCAGCTGCTCCCGGGTATGTTACTGATTCGGTTTCAAAAAGAATTCCAATTAATCAAGAGGGAAATTATAAATTGTCTTTAGCAAAATCTCCTGCAGATAACCCTAACGGCAGAGCAAAAATAACTCTTTTTGAGATGGATGGTACAATAAAGAAAGCAGTTGTTGGAGTTAAGGTTACTTTGTCAGGAAATGGTAATTCCACTTTCTTGCCAACTGATGCTAGTGGAATAGCTGATTTTAGTATATTGCCCGGAACTTATACCATTACTATTAATGATTTAAATTTTTATGAAGTAAAACCAACTGATAATTATACAGTCACAGTAACAAAAGGAGACACTAATACCATTTCTATTACTCTTAGAAGGCTTCTTCCCCAAGATCAAAGAAGAGTTTATCTTAAAGTTATTGATTCAAATAGTTCTCCTGTACAAGGAGCAAAAGTTGAACTAATTTTACTTAATAGGGATGCAAATAATAATTATTCAGGAGTAAGTTCAAGCGGTAACACTGCTTATAATTCTGGTTCGAGCGGACTTACGGATTCAAATGGATTATACAAAAATGAATCTTTTTCTCTTGAGAGTGATGGCCTTGTTGTAGCGGTTATTCACAAAGATGGTTATTTATACAAAGCAGTTAAACCAAATTTATACAAGTTAACTGATGGGCCCGAAACTGTTTTCATTGTTGAAGCTGATTCAACAAATAGTGGTTCCGCAAAAGTAGTTGTACAAGCAAGAGATGGAAATAGAGCTTTGTACAAAGCAAAGGCATTTGTTTACTATGATTTAGTTATTGGCGGAACTACAATTAAATCAATTCAATTAGAAAAAGATGGCAAATACACTGATGCTAGCGGAATTGCTTGGTATAAAGATCTCATAGCAGGACAAGAACACAATTATTCAGCAAAAGCATACTTTGATGGAACTAATTCAGCAATGACTAACACACAAAACTTTGATGTGAATCAATTTACTACTTTTAGAATTTTCATGGATTTGAATGTAAGTTATATTGAAGTAGAATTATTTGATGCAGAAACTGGCACAAGGATTTCAACAAGTGCTACTGTGTCAGTTTATGTTGCAAGTGATTCTTCTTTTTCACAATTAGTGTTTACTCAAAACCTTACTGCTTATGACGGAGTTTATAAAAGTCCTTCAAGTAGTAATACAGCGTATGAAAAAAATCAAAGAATTAAAATAGTAACAAAAGTTTCGGGGTATGTTGATAATTGGATCGAAAAGGACGGCTCAATTAGTCCGCTAAATAAGGGAGCAAACAAATTTAGAATCAGAATGTACCCAACTTCTATGGCAACGGGTGATGTAAATATTTTCTTTAATGATATTTATAACGAAAGTGATGATGTTTGGGCTGGAAACTCAAGCGCATTAACTCTTCAAAAAGGACAAACTTATTATGCTAAGTTTGATGTGGTTGCAGGAAAGGATTTGAATTACTCTCAATTACTCTCTCTTTCAAGAATCATTGGTCCAATTGATTACAATAACATTCTTTACACTGTTACTTACAAAGACAAAGTAGATCTCTTTACTTGCGATACTTCTTCATTTGATTCTGCCGCAACGCATGATGAAAATTATTACTTCCCAATTGATATTAATGGTTGTAAAACTACTGGCGCTTCAAATAAGCAATCAGGAATTGTGTGGAAGAATTCTATTTTGCCAAAAGGAACCTATTCTTTTTCAGTAAAATTTACTGTGAGAAGTAGCGCAAATGATTCGGATAAAATTGGTTTTAAGTATAGGGCAAAAGAAATTGATGGAAATCATTCTAATGAAACGCCCCTACTTTCAATTGATTTTGATTTAAACTCACCTCTACGCGCAGGATTCATTTATTCTGCAACAATAAACAACAATTCAATTCCTTTAACTTATAATGGTTCAGATAACACTACTTTTGTTGCCAGCACAATAGTTTCTGTGGTGGGCGAATCAAAGAACACTGCTAAAATTAAACTTTACAACAAATCTTCAACAGCATTATCAGGCGGAACAGTTGAAGTTTATTCTTATAGCGGAAGCGGAACAATTGATGCGTTTATTCCAGGAAATGCAAGCATGGGTACAGGGTACTTAAAGTTTGTATCACTTGATGGAAACAAAAAGAAAACACTTGATTCTTCAGCCCAAGTTGGAGCGTATAGTAGCAAAGAATATTCGTTTGACATTTATCCTTCACAATACAATTCAACTGATTGGCTTGTTGTGGTTTCAACATTTGGAAGTAGTACATACACCGCATTCATTGAAACAAAGACCGGTGGAAGGGCTTTGGTTCTTGATGCAGAGTTTTTAGCAGGAGTAGAAAATCAATTATTTGATGGACGAGTTTATGAAAAATTAAATTCCGCAGCAGTAATTCAACTTACTAATGTTACAATTAATGTTTACAAGGATTGTGCAACAACAAAAACACAAGTATTATCAAATATCACAGCAGAATTACAAGGAAATTATTTTTATGTAAGACTTCCAGGAGTATATACTTACAATAAGGATTGTTTAGAAGTCACAGCCCTTGCGTATAGTGTGGATTCAAGTTATGCTCCGCTTACAAAGACTCTTTATGCAGGAACTGGTGGAACACCCGATCCTTCTCTTGCTTGTATTGATGTGACTCCGGAAAATATTTATGATGAAATCGATGAAGTTACTCTTGATTGGAATAAATCAGGGAAACTTGTTGTGAGAAACAATTGTAGTGAACCAGTAAAAGTAAAATTAACAACAGGAATATTGTGCAAGAAAGCAAATGGGGCTGATTGTACAGTTGATGACTCAACAGATTCTATTAATTCTAATGGAAGTGCAACTTATACTCTAACTGCAGTTAACCAAGAATATGATGCTAGTGCAACAAAACCAAATTTTACTGATTTATTAGGAGTGTTTCCGGTTTATGTTAAAGGAAAGTATGTTAGTGCCCCAGCAAGCAAAGCTTATTCAATCGCAGAAACTGTTGATATTCATGTTACAAATAATAAACAATGTTTTGCAATTTCAAAAGACATTTTTGATTATACCGCAACAAGTGCAAGCACTATCCCTTTTACATTAAAAGACGAGTGCCAGTACACTCAAATTGGAGATTATTTTATTCCTAAAGCAATAGTTCAAGCTTTTGGTTACAATCTCACTTCTTCAGCACCGGCTTTGCCAAGTACAATTACATTTACTCCAAAAATATATGTTACAGGAAAAACTTACACTTCAGTTACAACTTATCACACAATTGAAACCACTTGGTCAAATGTTACTCTTGCCCCCACTGCTTCAAAATCAAGTTTGGTTTCGGATCACAATTACAAAAAATATTATGGTTTGAACTTTAATTTGAACAGTGTTCCGGGTCCAATAAAAAAATTACAATTTAGATGGTTTGATGTTAATAATGAAAAATCATTTAGCACTGCTACATATGGAGCGGCAATTGATGGAAATATAAGAATTAATTATACGGATGGAAATGTACAATTCTTTACACCTCGAGCTAATTTTACTTTAGAACCACTAGCTTGTAGTGTTGGAATAAATGCGGTCAGTGGAGAGATTTGTGAGATAGGTTCTGAACCATCAATCCAATACAATGGAGAAGAATGGGGTGCGTTTGGATTATTTTATATTGTTCCACCTGCATCAACAAAGAAAATTGGTTCTATTGATATTAATATTATTGGAAATGCAGATCCAACTTACCTTGAATTAAGTCTTTGGCCATTTATTGATTATAACGAACCAGTTGTTTCGGTTGTAGAATCAGGGACTGATGTTGCTACCCAAATACCAACTAGTTCTTTTTCAATTTATCCAATTGAAGGAGTAACTTATGTTCTAAAAGATATTAGGGATGTTACTGAGTTTAATGAAGCAGGATTTACTACAAAAGTAAATCCAAGAGCATATTTACAATCAGATACCAATACAGTTCTTGCTTGGATTGAAGCAAATTATTTGAAAGCTAAATATATTGGAACCGATGTTACATCATTTAATGACAAAACAATGGAACTTAATTTGGTTAAAGACTTTGGAAAAGGAATTAATTATGGAGTAATTAATATCACAGATTATGTGAGTACAAATATTGGAGGACGCGAAGTAAGTGGCGCACAATAAGGTGACTATGATGGATTCAAGACACGTTATTTTATTAATAGTTTTGAGCATTTTTTGTTCTTTTGCCTTAGCATATACTGCGCAGGACTTAACTTGGGACGGGTTTGTTAACATTTATTTAGATAAAGAAAATTTTTCTTCAACTGATAACAACATTACAGGGTATATTTTGATTAATAACCCTGAATCTTATCCTTTAATTGGAGGACGATTGGTTTTCCAAGTTGGAGAAGGAAAATATGATTATCCTTCAC
>CAZIEL010000006.1:0-16501 GCA_964538165.1 uncultured archaeon
GTGGAAAAATAGAGGCTATAAACAGCTTGGATTTGATTATTTTCAACCAGCTCTTAGTAGCAAACTTAAACCTTCAAAAGAACTTGTGTTAAGAATTAAATCGCCTTACAAAAAAGAGATTCCTTCCGAGTTGGTTTGGGCGCATTTGAATGCGTTTTTTACTATTAGTATTCTAAAAGGCAGGAGTCCTTTTAGCGACAAAACTTATCTCCATAAAAAAGCACTTTAAATAAAATAAAAAGTATTTCAATTAAAAAATGAGGTTTATTGGGTGTTATTTTTTTTGATTTTTTTCACTAGAAGAAGCCTTTTTATACCTCTTTTTCCCTAAATTCAATACGATTGAGGTGTCAACAAATGAAGGATGGAAAAGTGTATTCAAAACTTTTGGCTCAGCTAAAAGAACAAGCAGGGTTACTTTTCTTGGTAATTGATCCACCTAATCAGTCTCCCGAACAAGCGGGTAGAGTTGCGACCATTGCTGAAAAAGCAGGGGTTAGTGCTATTGCTGTTGGGGGTTCTTTGGGGGCTCAGGGAAAAATTCTTGATGATACTTTGGTTGCAATTAAAGATAAATCAAATCTTCCAACAATTCTTTTTCCAGGGAATATTGCTACTCTTTCAAAATTAGCGGATGCAACTTATTTTATGTCAATGCTTAATAGTAATGATCCTTATTATATTTCAGGAGCTCAAACCGCTGCTGCTTTTCCAATTAAAAAAATGGGGCTAGAGGTTATTCCAACTTCATATATTATTGTAGAACCTGGTAGGGCTGTTGGTTTTATGGGAAGAGCTCAACTTATTCCAAGAAATTTAGGATATTTAGCCGCTGCTAGTGCTCTTGCTGGAGAATATATGGGGGCAAAGTTAGCTATTCTTGAATCTGGGGGAGGAGCAAGCGAACCCGTACCTAAAGAAATGATTACTCAAACAAAATCTGCTATTGATATTCCTCTGATAATTGCGGGGGGAGTAAGAACGCCCGAGTTTGCATTTGATTGCATTTCAAGCGGAGCTGATATAGTTCATGTCGGGTCAGCTGTTGAAAAAACAAAACTTGATTCAGAAATTAAATCTAAATTAGAAAAGATGGTTGACTCAGTTAAAAAAGGGGCTAAGGCAAAAAAATAAAATTAATTAATATTTTTTTTATATTTTTTTAATATAAACAAGGCCTCTTCTTGTATATCCCAAACTTGTTGCAACTGTATCATAGAGTGTTCTCATTTGGGTGCGGTGTTCAGTCAAGGTTTCTCTTTTTTCTTTAGGGGTTGAATTTGGAGCGTATATTGCTGAAGAGGGGTGGTGATAAGCATAAAGGCTTTCAGGAACCCTTATTTTAATTTCTCTAAATCCTTGCTTTTTTGCTTCTTCTTCAACAAGAGTAATTAAATAATTTGGCCAGTGTTCACCAATTGCTTGTCTTGCTTGGTCTTGTTCTTTTCTTTTTCCAAACCCTCCTTGTACCGATTCGATATAAACCGCATTTTTTGAGTACCCTAAACTAATATGTCCTATTGTTGTTCTAGTAGTATCAGATGTTTCTCTTAAATAAATAGCTCCCCATCCTTCATGTGCTCCGTTTGTTGCTGTTAAATAAAACTTTTTTCTTTTTCCTAAAAATAGTTTTTTTGGCAGAGCCTCAAATAATTTTTCTCCATATTTTTTGTAAGCATCATATTTTCCTGTTGAGTAGCGCGGGTATATTCCAATGCTTGGAGCCCTAATGGCGCGATTTATTTTTCCCAAGATGTGTAAGAATGGCCTAACTTTAACTTTTTTTTTCAAACTTAGGGGTTTCATTTTTTTTCCTTCTTAAATTCTTTTACCACTTCTTTAATTGCTTTCTTTAGGGAAGTTTTTTGTTTCCACCCTATTTTTTCTATCTTTCTTGTATCATAGTTTCTATCTTTACTTAAGTGTCTAATGTTTTCTCTAGTTAAAAGAGTCATTTTGGTTAATTTTCCAATTAGTATCCCGACAAAAGTTGGAATGTGTTTTATTCCTTTGTCTAACCCTAGTTCGATTTGTACTAGTTCAATAAATTCATTTAAGGTTGGTTTTTCTTTTCCGCTAGCCAAATACACTTCTCCGCTTTTTCCTTTTTCTAGCACAACCAAAATTGCTCTTGCCAGTTCTTTTACATAAATTATTTGAAATTTATTTTTCCCCTTACAGGGCAAGGGATATTTTTTTTCTAATATTTTGAACATTTTTTTCCAATATTCATTTGGGCCAAACACCATTGCACTTCTAACAATATAAATATTTATTTCGTTTGAAGCAGACAAAACTATTTTTTCTCCTTCGGTTTTGCTTTTCTCATAATTATTTTTGGGGTCGACCTTGCTTTGTTCGTTAATTGCTCTTTGTGTATATCCATAAACTGCTGTGGAGCTCATAAAGAGGAATTTTTTTATTTTTGTTTTTTTTGCCGCTTCTACTACTTTTTTGGTCCCTTCGACATTTATTTCCCAAAGTTTTTGAGAATCATTTTCAATTATTCCCGCTAAGTGAATTACACAATCTGCTTTTTTCATTTCTTTTTCTAGTTGTTTTTCATTAAGAATGCTTTTTCCATTATTTAAATCATATTCAATTACTTTGTATTTTTTATTTATTTGTCTGACAACTTCTTTTCCAACAAGCCCGTTTGATCCAGTTATTAAAATGTTCATTTTCTTTTCCTCTTTTATTTTAATAATTCATTTTGTTGCTACAAAAATATGAAGAATAAAAAGTCTGGTAAAAGTATTGCCCCAATTACTCCTACCAATATAAACGGCCCAAAGGGAGGAAGTCCTCGAAGTACATAAATCGATTTGATTGCATTTTTTTCTAATAACTTCTTTTCTGTTTCTCCAATTAAGCTCTTTCCTTTAAGCAGTTTAACCACTTCAAGAGAGTTTCTCCCTTCTGCTAAAACTTCATCTTCCTCAATTTGATTTAAATTGATTTTTGTTTCAAAAAAGTTTTTCTTTATTCCGTCTTGTAGTGCGACCATTATTAACCCAAATAGTATTGGTACCACCATTATTTCGGCGCTTATTGGATTAATTAGTTCTTTTATTACAAGAAAATAAAAGTATCCCACTATTATTAATCCAAAAATCAGCGCTTTTATTATTCCTTTTTTATTTTCTTCAAAGTTAATTCCTTTTCGAAGGTATTTTATTAAATAAAATATTGAATAAAACATCATTGCGCTCATTGCTGCAAAGAACATTATGCTCACAACAAACAAATAATCATTAGTTGGGTTTAGGAGTGAGATTCCCACAAAAAGTTTTACATCTCCCCCTCCAATTTTTCCGAATTTGTATATGATGAATAATCCAACAAAGAGAATTCCTCCTAATATGATGTTGTTCCATTGCTGTAACATTATACTTAAGATAAACCCCAAAGATATCATTGGTAGGGTTATCCAATCGTAGATATATCCTGTTTTTGTATCAGTCATTGCGCCCAAAGCGGTCGCAAACACTAATATTATTTGTTGTAGTAATTGTAGCATACAAAAAGAAGGTTTTATGTTAATTAAATCCTTTCCTTTTAAAAGAAAAGGCAAAGGAAGGGTAACTTCCTTTGCTTTTATATTTAAATCATTTCTCCAACATCTATTGTTTCATTTGCATCAATCCAGTTTGTAGTTACTTCCGCAACAGTCATTTCTGTATCGTTTGCAATCATTTCTTCATTACTTAATCCGCTAGTGTCATCTATCCAAGCAGAATCTATTTCATTTAGTAGATCGCTACTATCTCCTGCAGGCAGATTATCACTTGGTTTTGGGGTGTTGCATCCAAACAGGGCAATTCCTATGACAAGTATGGAAATAATTGAGATTGTTTTAATATTCATTGATTTTCCCCTCCATAATTTGAGTTATTGTTTTGTTGGGAGTTTGGAGAAACCCAATCTCTTATTTGTTCTTGGAATTTATTCATTTTTTGGCTTATTTGTTCCATTCTTTTTGCTCTTTGTTCGTACCCATTGGCGTTTGCATCAATCCCTTTATTGTGCATCCAATCTCCAAGTCTTTGTAATTTATTTGCTTCTTTTTCCAAAACTACTTTCCATCCATTTTCTCTGGCAACTTGGATTGCATATTTTTCAGCAGTAATTCTTTTTGTAACTTGTTCTTTTACTTTTGCTCCTGCAATCTTTTTTTCTTCTGCATTCAAATCATTGAATGCTCCCTTTACTGCTTCTTTTACTTGTTCTTTTGTTGCATTTCCATCAGTAATGCTTTGTACTAGTTGGGGATTACTTACTCCCATTGTTGAAAGTAGCCATTCAACTCTATTTGCGTTTGCGCTTCTTATTGCTTCTCTAATTGCTTGGTTTATATTGTTTAGTTCTACTTTGTCCATTTCTTTTATTGAGTCCTTTGCTTGTTGTTTGTCTTCTTCAGTTAGCATTGGCGCAGTTATTTCTCTAAATTGTTGTGCAATATCTGTTGCTTCTTTTTTCATTGCAACAAAGTTTGTCACAAGAGTGTTCTTGTCTTGATTCAAATCAAAGTTTTTTACATCATCAAGCACTACTTCGAGTTGGTTTAGTAAGTTTTGTGCTTCGGTTACATCTGTTTCTGGGTGATTTGTTTCAATTATTTCAACTACTTTTGCTCCAACTAAAACATTTCTAGTTATGCTTTTTTCTAATTGAAGCAGTCTTACTTCTGCTCCATAAATTGTGTTCATTGCTTTAATTTCGTTTGCTGTATTAGCATCAACGATGTTGTTTGAATCATCTGCTAGTGCAATTGGCATCATTGCCACTAATACTAGTAGAAAGATTCCTGCAAATATTTTATTTGCTCTCATATTAATTCCTCCATTTAAGCGCCTTAGCGCTTCATTGCTTAAATTGGTGCCGGAACAACTATTATATATTAGCCGGAACAAAGCGGAACAAGTAGGAATTAGTTTATTTTTTCTTTTTTGGTTTCTTTATTAATTAATGAAACAAGCATTGTCATTCCTTTTCTTTCTTTTTTGATTATTCCTTTGGATTCTAATGAGTTAAGGTTTCTTGATAGAGAGGCTTTTGGCAAATTAGTTACTTTTTGTAGCTCTGCTTGAGTTGTTTTTCCAGCATTCTTTTCTAAGTACAGTATTATGCGAGCTTGTCTATCAGTAAGCGCGTTTTTGTTGTAAATTGGTTCTGCTTGTGAAGGGTTATTCTTGAAAGCGACTTTTTTCTTTTTGTTCAATAGATATATTGTTGCTCCGACGATAACTATCCCAACAGTGATAATCAAAAATTCAGTGAATTCAAAGTAATCTCCTTGTTGAAGGGGGATTTTGTATTTTGCTTGGAGTAAAAATTTTGCATTTTCTCCAGTTCCAATTATCACTATTCTACTTCCCTCAGTGGTTGTTCTGTAAGTTGAAGGAAGATTTAATTCTTCTATTTCGCTTCCTTCTGGGAATTTTATTTCATAAACAAATTCAGAAAAAACTTCAGGTAAATTAATATCCAAAGTTCAAATTTCTTTTTCTTTTAGAGTAAAATTTTGGGCAGTTGTATTTTGTAAGTTCGGGTGATTAGCTGTTCCACTTATTGTTACACTTCCATTATTAGCGACATCAAATTCGACATCTGCATAATATTCTTCGGCAAAAACAGTAGTAACAAATAGTATTAGAATAATTCCAAGGTAAATGTTTTTTTTATTGAACATATTAATATTTTTGCGAGGGGATCTTGTTTTATATATTTCTAATCCCTATTTTAAGTATGGCTGGTTCTTGTCGCAATGCGAGTCCTAAAACAAGGGATAGGTTACTTCGAGCCTCAATCCTAAGAGGAGTGCGCCGGCAATTTAAAATTGTTGAGCAAAAAAAAGTGTCTCAACGTTTTTTGAATGATTTGCATGAAGCGATTTCCTCTTTATCCGAACCACACAGAACTAACTTGAAAAAAAAGTTGCTTGCTAAAGTTATGGGGAGCAAAATTAAAGACGGATAGTTAATTTAAATTTTATTCACTCTGCTCGAACATCGACTATTACAAACTTTTTTATAATCGGTGACCAAATAACATTGTTTGCTACTGCATCAACTATTCCATTCGCTTCAAGATATTTATTCATCCGACCTAGTATTGGCAGATAGGGAATAATAAATGGAAATTGTTTTTGTAGTTCTACTGATCGTTCTATTTCAGCAATAGTAAACCCAGGATAGTATTCTGTTGCAAGATAGAGTGTGTCTCTTCTATTTAACGCAAACATTGGTTTGGCAACAATTATTTCATTAAATTCTTCTTTTTTTCTTAATAGTTCTTCTGTTTTTTGTAATGCTGCTATTTGGGCGTGCGGGGCATCGTATGTTGGACTAAAGTTTTTTCCAACTTTTGCTCTTTGTGTTTCTTTAACTAAATACCTTTTTCCTCCCACTCTCGCTAAAAAATATTGTGTGGCCGTATTTCCATGAAATTGTTCGGAAACGTTTGTTAATTCTAAATTACCGCTGCTAACTTTTTTTTGTGGAGCCATTTTTCTTGAAGCTTCTAAAAAGTTTTTAAGCAACCCTGGATTTTGTGCGAGAACTTCTTGAGCTTCTTTTGAGTAGAATATTGTGCGTGGAACAATAGGGGGTCTGCTTTCGTGCCTCATTTTGTCTGGCCAAAAGGACCCGATTTTGGATATTTTTCCAAATTTTCTAGTCTTTAATGTTTTTTGGGTCATAAGTAACTACTGGTTTTATTTAATAAAAATCTATCGGGTTTCTTTGTTTGCTTTTTTTTAAATAATTCACTTTAATCTTAATTTTTTATTCATTTTTCTGCCTTGCATTTGGCGTAACATATCTCCTATTCCTTTCTCTCCAAAGTTTTTCATTGCTTTTTCGCTTTGCATTCCTTTAAATCTCTTAAACATTTTTTTCATTTGTTTGAACTGTTTGATTAGTTCTCTAACTTCTTCAACTTTTACTCCTGCGCCTTTTGCAATTCTTTCTACCCTTCCTCTGTTTAATATTTCGGGATCAGTTCTTTCTTGTTCTGTCATTGAGTCAATAATTATTTTGAAGTTATCCATTTTTTCTTGGCCTTGCTCTAGCATTTCTTTTGGTAGTTTTACGCTCATTCCAAGCATTTCTGCAACTTTATTTAATGGTCCCATTTTTTTTGTTGCTTGTAATTGTTGGTAAAACATTCGTAAATTAAAATTTCCTTTTAGTAAGTCTTCTGGGTTTAAGTTTTCGATATCCGCTTCTTTTGCTTTTTCTAAGAGTCCTTCAAGGTCTCCATATCCCATTATTCTTGACAAATATCTATTTGAATCAAATCCTTCGAAATCATTTATTTTTTCTCCGGTTGAAATAAAATATACACTTGCTCCAGTTTCGTTGCATGCAACTAGTGCTCCCCCTCCTTTACTTGATCCATCCATTCTCGTAATAATTACTCCATTAATTCCCACCGCGTTATGGAAAGCTTGTGCTTGTTTTTTTGCTAGGTTTCCAATATCGGCTCCAATTACTAACCACTTTTCTTCGCCCCTAAACTCTTTGTCAATGGCTTTGATTTCATTTACTAGTTCATCATCAAGCGCACTTCTTCCTGCTGAATCACAGATAATCAAGTCACAACCCTTATTTTCTAGTTCTTTCATTCCTGCTTTTACAACTTTTTCAGCTTTTGTTTCTCCTTTTATTCCAAAGAATTCAGCCCCAGCTAATTTGGCGTTTGTTTGCAATTGTTCAAATGCGGCTGGCCTAAAGGTATCTGCGCAAATCACCCCGACCTTTTTTCCTCTTTTTTTATAATAGTGAGTAAGTTTTCCTGCCGCGGTTGTTTTTCCTGCCCCAAATAATCCACACAATAGTATTCGTTTAGGATTTTCTGGGGTCTTTTTTCCGCCAAGCATTTCTGCGAGCGCATCATAAGTTATTTTTGTGACATACTCTCTTCGACTCAAATTTCCTTTTATTTCACCAAAAGCATTTTCTTCAATGTTCTTAGAAATAGCAAATACGGTTGTTGTGTCAACGTTTGCCGCAATTAGGGCTCTTTGGATCTCTTTTATTGCTTCTTTTACTGTTTCTTTGTCTATGATGCTTGCGCCTTGTATTTTATCCATTGCTTTTCTTAGTGTTTCTCCTAAGCCCACAATAAGTCACTAAAATAACTTTCCATGATTAGGCTTTTAAATAGTTTAACCCTATTGTTTTGAGTAGCTTGAGTGTTTTTTTGCACTCAGAGGTGATTTTTGGTGGATGCAGCATTTTTGGTATTGGCTTTAATTGGATTCTTTTTAGTTGTTGGTGTTGTAGTAGTGCTTGGAGTAGTTCTGATATACAATTCTCTTGTTTCCACCCAGAAAAAAGTAGAAAATGCGTGGGCACAAATTGATGTTCAATTAAAGAGAAGAGCTGATTTGATTCCTAATTTGGTTGAAACTGTTAAAGGTTATGCTAAGTTTGAGCGGAGTGTTCTTGAGGGAGTAACTCAAGCAAGGAGTGCTTTAATGACTGCAAAGGGTCCAAAGGATGCTGCAAAAGCAGAAAATATGCTTTCAGGTGCATTAAAATCATTGTTTGCTGTGGCAGAAGCGTATCCTACACTTAAGGCTAATGAAAATTTTAAGGCTCTTCAAGAGGAACTTGCTAGCACTGAAAACAAAGTTGCTTTTGCAAGGCAATTTTATAATGACATGGTAATGAATTGGAACACAATGATTTTAACTTTTCCAACAAATATTATTGCCGGAATGTTTGGATTAAATAGAGAAAAAGAATTCTTCCAAGTTACTGAAGAAGAAAGAAAAGCAGTTAAAGTTGATTTTGCAGGAATCTAAATATTTTATTTAAAGTGCAAAGGAGGTTTTTCCTTCTTTGCCTTTCTTGCTCTTTTAATGGTGAAGTTATGCCCACAATGGATTTTTATAAACAAATTGCTGATAACAAGAGAATGACTTATGTTCTTTTCTTTGCGTTTTTTATTTTGATTGGAGTGCTTGCCACATTTTTGGCTCTGATTCTTGGCGGATTAAATATTTATGGTTTGACTTATTTAACCATTTTTGGAATTTTTATAATAATTTATGCTTTAATTTCTTATTACTTTTGTGATTCAATAGTTACCGCAGTTTCCGGGGCCGTTGAAACAAAGGCGGACGATCCAAAATATAAACAACTTCATAATATTGTTGAAGAAATGTGTATCGCTAGCGGAATGAAGAAACCAAGAATTTTTGTAATAAATGATACTGCAATTAATGCTTTTGCAACAGGCAGAGACCCCGAGCACGCAATTGTTTGTGTAACCACGGGATGTATGCAATTTCTTTTAAGAGATGAACTTCAAGGAGTAATTGCGCATGAGCTAACTCATATAAAGAATTATGATATTCGAACAATGACTATTGCTGCGGTACTTGTGGGAGTAGCAGTTTTGCTTTCTGATTTGATTTTAAGAATCACTTTATTTTCAAGACGAGATTCTGATTCAAAAAATAGTGGAGCTTGGATTGTGTTGTTAGTTTTTGCATTAATTTTAGCCGCACTCACCCCGCTAATTGCGAACGGAATAAAATTTGCTGTTTCAAGAAAAGCGGAGTATATTGCTGATGCGGGCAGTGCAGAAATGACTCGTAACCCTCTTGCACTAGCAAGTGCACTTGAAAAAATTAGTAAAGATAAAGAACCTCTTGAAGCAGCAAACAAAGCGACTGCGCACATGTATATTGCAAATCCATTAAAGAACACAAAAGGTTTATGGCTTAAAGGAATGTTTCAAACACACCCAGATATAAATGATAGGATTTCTATTTTAAGAGGGATGAAAGTTTAATGCCTCTTAATTCTTTCTCGATAAGATGGTATTTTTAGTTCTTGATATAACTCAGAAATTTTTACTACGTTCCATATATGAAGAATACCAAACTTTTTTCCAATCTCAGTCCCTGACGAATATGTCCTTTTTTTGTTTCTTCTAAAATATACTCTTTGAATTTTGTTTTCCATAGTTCAAGGAGGTCTTTGTCAGGGTATTTTGCTCTTAACCCTCGCATATTCTTAGTTGGCGGAAGAACTTTCAGTATTTTATAAATTTCAAACAAATTGTCAAAATATGTGTAAAGGTCAAGGTTTAATTCTTTTAAAATCAGTTTGTAACTCGATTTAATCCCTTTTTTATATTTTGTTGATACAAAATCGAGTATTCTTTGTCTTTTAAGTTCTTTATCCTTTGTCCAGATATTTACTGATGAATTTTGGATATATTCAATTTCAGACAAATGTTTGATTGACAATATATTTGTAAGTTCTGAGTAGGTAATTACTCTAATTTTGTCTTCAGGCATAATCTTGGCCTTTATTTTATCTGTGGTAGTTATGATGATTGCTCTTGAAAGATTTTCTTGGATTATTGCTTTTTTCACTTGAATTAAATCTTTAAGTTTTAGAGTTTCACCTTTATTATATGCTTTCAACTCGATTCCAACCAATCCTGACTCATCAAAAGCAAGAATATCAATACCTCTTTCATTCACTTTTCTATTTTTAATAAGAGTTAAGTTTAATTTTGTTAAATTTTTTGAAATAATGTTCAACAGTATTGTAGCTTTGTTTATTTTTTCTTGTTGATTTGGGGCTAATTTATAATTTATTTTTGCGGAGGCATATAATCCAAGTATTCCTTTAAATGTGGGGCTCAACTGAAAACAGAGCCTTGTTTCTAACTCTCGCCTCGATGGAAAATGATTTTTTGTGGCCTCTTCTTTAATGTAATTAATTAAGTCTTTTTGCATTAGTTTTTCTGAATGATCTGGTCGTTTTTCCCAATGGTAAAGTAGAGGGTATTTCATTAGACAAATTCAGTCTATTTGTTTATATTTATTCTTGGGCTATTTTGCCGGTGAAAAGAATTGCTTTACTTAAAGGAATGAAGTATTAGTTTAATATTTTTTTTGTTTAATCTGTTTTTGTGAATGCTAAATTATTCTTTCAACTATAAATTCTGGAGTGAATTCTTTGAAGTCATCATATCCTTGTCCTGTTCCTACAAAGATTATTGGTTTTTTTGTTTTGTAAAGGAGTGAGATTGCTGTTCCCCCTTTTGCATCAGTATCAATTTTTGTTAAAATAAATCCATCTATTCCTATTATTTCGCTGAATTCATTTACTTGTTCAAGCAGTGTTTGCCCAACGTATGCTTCTCCTACGTATATTTTTAGATCTGGTTTTGCTACTCTTTCTATTTTTCTTAGTTCTTCCATTAGGTTTTTGTTTGTTTCTTGTCTTCCTGCGGAATCAATTAATACTACATCTATTTTTCCTGCCTCTGCCGCTTTTATTGCATCAAATGCTACCGCAGCGGGGTCAGCACCATATTGTTGTTTTATTACTCTAATATTAAGTCTTTTTGCGTGTTCTTCTATTTGGTCTATTGCTCCTGCTCTAAATGTGTCTCCTGCCGCGACTATTGCTGTTAAATTGTTTTTTTGGAAATAATTTACTAATTTTGCGATGCTTGTTGTTTTTCCTGCGCCATTAGGTCCAATCATTAATATTTTTAGGGGGTGCCCTTCTTTTTTTGATTGCTTTACTAGCTCTAAAACATTAATTTTCTCAGTTTTCATCATGTCTGCGAGTATTTCTTTTATTTGTTCTCTTAAATATTCGTCAATGTTTTTTGTAGAAACTTTGCTTCCCACAAGCCTTGTTTTAATTTGTTTTACTAGTTCACTTGCGGCATCTGCTTCTACATCACTTTCAATTAAACTTAATTCTAATTCAAAAAGCATATCTTCTATTTGTTTTTCGGTTAGCTCTACTCCACCAAAAAGAAATCCTTTAAGTCCACCAACCACTCCAACGTTTGCTTTAAGTTCTCTTTTGTCTTCTTCAACACTTTTAATTTTAATATCTCTTGGTTTTTCTTTTTCCTCTATTTTTATTTGTTCTTCGTTTTCTTCTTTTTCTTTAACTTCTTCTTCAATTTTATCAAGCACTTTAGTTTCTTTTTGAACTGGTGTTTCTTTAACAACAACTTTTTCCTCTTCGATTTTATTTTCAGTAGAAGTTTTTTTTGGTTTAACTCTAATTTCTTCTTTTGCTTTCTCCGTTTCTATTTCTTCCTCTTTTATTTCTTCTTCAACAGTTTTGTCTGTTTTTAGTTCAGCATCTATTTCTGCAAACATTTTTGCTTCAAGTTCTCCAGCCACTTCCTCTTTTGTTTTAGCTTTTTTTGTTTCTGTTTTAATATTAGTTTCAGGTTTTGATTTGTTTTCTTTCTTTTTGCCAAAACCAAGTAACTTGCCAAGTATTCCAACTTTTTTCTCTTCTTCTTTTTCTTTTGTTTCTTCGACTTTTCTTTCTTCTTTTACAATTTTAGTTTCTTCTTCAAAAGTAGTTGGTTCTTTTTTTATTTCTAATTCTTTTTCTTTAGGTTTATTTTCAGTGGGTTTTGTTGTTTCTTCTTTTTTTGTCAGTTCTGCTTTTTGAGTTTCTTTATTCTGAACTTTTTGTGAATTCCCATCTTCTATTTTTGGTTTTTCTACTTTTTTTGTTTCTTCTTTCTCAATAGGTTTGGTTTCTTTTTTTTCAAAGAGAGAGTCCTCTTTTTGGGGTGCTTTTTTTTCTTCTTGTTTAGTAAAAACTTCTTTTGTTGGTTCTTTTACTTCTTCTTTTTTTATTGTTTCTTTAAGTTTAGTTCCAAAATCAGCAATTTTTTGTTTTAAAAATCCAAACATTCTCTCACATCTCAAAACTAGTTTAATATTTTAATGAAAATGTTGTGGCTGGGAATTATTTTGATAATGTTGGGGGGGCTTTTGCTTTCTTTTGTGCGTGTTTAACTTTTTCTGCTTCTACTTGTTTTAATATATTTATATATTTTGTCAATTTTGCTTCAGTTTCAGCGTATTCTTTTTTTGCCTTTTCAAATCTTACATTAAATTCATTTTCTTTTGTAGTTAGCCATTTTATTGTTTCATCAATATCTTCATCAACATAAACGTTTCCCGCAAATCCTCTTTTGCATTTTTTTATCTGTTTTGCTTCTACTTCAATCATTATTGTCGCACCAATATTTATGAGTACTTTTCCATTTGTTGTTTTCATTTCGTTTAGTGTTTCTTTTGTTTTGTTTGATTCTCTTACAAGTTCTAAATAGTTTTGCATTTCTTCTTTTTTTAGTCTTGCACTTTGTTCTTCTTGACGTGCGATTTGTATGATTTGTTCTTCTGTAAGAGTCATTGGTTTTGCTTTTTCTTCAGCCATTTAGTTAGCCACCTTTAATTCAGTTATTACAATATTTATTCGTCTAATTGCTTGTTTTCCACTAATCGCAGCATATACTTTTTCTTTTGCAGTTTTGTCGTTTTCGGCGTTTACTTTTATTCCAAAAGCGTGTGTTTCTCCTTTTGTTGTGTATGTTCCTTTTGCTTCGTATGTTTTCATTTTCCTCACCTACAAATTCCTTTTAAACAATAAATAAATACTTTTCTCTCTGTCTTTTTTAGGCTTCTTCTTCGCCCATTAGTGCTTCTTCTATTCTATTAATCTCAAAAGGGGTTGTGCTTTCACCAATTAGTATTCCTTTTGTGTTTGCTAATATTGAGTTTCTAATAAACATATCTCCCGTGTTTGCAGTACTTGATCCACCCCTTACTCCCAAAGTTTTACTGATTGTGTCTGCTTCTTCACTTGTTGCGTTGGGGTTAACTACAAATCCTTTGTTTGTAGCAAGCAAACATGATCCAACCACTTCTATTCTGGCAATATTAAATTGAGAAATTATAAGCCCTGTTTTTGCTATTTCTTCGACCGCTTTTTTTTGTAGCGACTTTGAAACTATTGCCCCTTTATCATTTAGATCTAATAAATTTCCTAGTGCGTGTTCGGTTTGAATTATTTTAACTTTTATTTCTCTTTCAATTGTTTCAATTTCTCTTTGATTAACATAATTTGGGATGAAAGCGTGTTTGTTGTTCATTTTTCCAAATGCTGCAAGTAATGAACTTGCATAAAGAGTAGTTTTAATTGTTTTAACTTCTAGTACTTCTTCTATTTTTCTTATTGCGTTCTCTTTAATTGAAGGGGGTACTATGCATAAATTATCGTTGCAGATTCCAAACAATCCAATATAATTAGAACCCATTATTCTTGTTCTTGCAATATTCATTTAGTCATCTCGTATTAGTAAAAAGAAATTGGGCCTTAATTAACTTAACTAAGGCCCAAACTAATTTTTTGTTTACTTTTTTTCCTCAGGTTTTGCTTTTTCTGATTTTTTTGTTTCTTCTTTTTTAGTATTTTCTGTTTTTGGTTTTTCTTCAACCTTAGTTTCTTTTGTTTTTTCAGCAGTTTTTGTTTCTTTTTTCTTGTCTTGTTTTGGTTCATATTTTTCAGTAGGAAGTAGGATTATTCCTTTTCCTTTTTCGTTAGCTATTTTCACTATGATTGTTCTAGGAACTGTGTATTTTCCTCTCGCCCATAATGCTTCGTTAACTTTGTTACTGATTTTGAATTCTTTTAATCTTGTTTCTTTTTTTACTGCTTGCAGTATTGTGTGTTTTGCATTTACTGCTCTTTTGCCTGCTGGTTTTGAAAATACTTTTCTGAGGTTTATTGTAATTGTTTTTTCTTTGAATTCTTGTGCCATTTCATATCACCTTATTCAACCTTTGCGGAAACATGCTTTGAGTGCTTTTTGTGGTCTCCGCTTTTTCTTGTGTTTGATTGTTGTTTTTTCTTTGCAACAAGGAATTTTTTCTTCATGTCTATTGTTTTCCATGTTCTTTTTTGTTTATTTGCCCAAATACGTTTTCCAGCTTTTTGCATTAACCAAACTGGAGCGTTTGTGAGTCCAGAGCCGATTTTTTTTCTTTCACTGATCATGAAGTCTTTGAATTCTTCGTCTTTGTGTTTAGCCATTATTGCTCACTTCCTTCTTTTTTCTTTACTTTTTGTGTTTGTTTTTTGTCGTCGCTTTTGCCGTGTCCTCTGTCTTGCATTTTTAGTGTATCGTGTACTTCTTTCTTCTTCTTTTCGTCAAATGCTTTCTTTTCTTTTGGCTTTGGTAAATATTTGTTTTCTTTAATATTAGCTTCAACAATTTTTGACATTTCGTTTAATAATTTAAATCCTTTTACAGAGATCTTTCTTCCTTTTGGCTTTGCTTTTTCTAAGTATCCTGCTTTTTCTAGTTCTTGAACACAAGTTCGAATTACTTTTCCACTTGCTTTGTAGTGGTGTTCTCTTTTTACTCCTCGGTTTCTTCTTCCACCATAGTAAGTTCTAAGAGCTTCTGTTCCAATAGTTCCCCATTTTTGTGCTCTAAATAGAATGCTTGCCATTCTTACATAAAACCAGTCTTCTCTAAGCGGAGATCTTTCATTATGAACCCCGGTTTTTACATATTCTGCCCACACTGGTTTAGCTATTTCTCCTTCAAGCTTCTTACTTGTTTCTTCAATAAGATAGCCTGCCGGCACATCGTGTATTCCCATTTTATCACCTAACTTTTCAGTCAAATTTGCTCAATTTGAAAATATTTCAAAGAGCCACTAGACTTGAATACAAAAAACTCTCTCCCAAACTCTTAAAAAGGTGCTTTTTTGCTTAAACTTAACGAACACAGCGAACTGCTCTAAGAAGAGTGGTGCTTGGGTAATAGTATAAAATTCGCCCTAATGTGTTACTCATGTATGTTGAGTCGTCATTTGCCCAATAATAGGAGAAAGGTTGGGTTCTATCTAATTGATTTAATTGAGTTAGACAATTTGGGTAGGAAGTATTACAAGAAGTTGGGCTTCCATTTGTAATTGTATATGCGGACCCATTCCAGATGTAAACTTGTCCACAGAGTCCATCCCAGCCGCAAATATCCATTTCTGAAACATAAAGTTCACAGCCTTGGCCCAAATTTTTTGTTGTGCAACTTGGTAATCTCCAATCACTAAAATTTGCATAAACTAATCCGTCACAATAAGCAATTGCATTGGCTTGAGTCATTGTTGTTGAAGTAACTTTCGTCCACGTTTTTCCTGACGCTCCGCAGAAAACATTTTGATCAGTTGAACTTGTTGTATCATAAATAGTCTTTATTCCTATTCCAAGCGTTGCACAACTAATTTCTGCTTGGGGGGTGTTTGCTAAAACTGCTTCAAAGTCCACTGTTCCACTTCCTGGGGCATAAACTATAATTGCTGTTCCTGCTACAATTGTTGCGTTAGGATCGTTCCAAATTCCGTTTGTTTTAGTGTATTTTGTGGTTCCTTGTGTTATTGTACTTCCATTTGGTAGTGCAACAAAAGTAGTCAGGGGTTTATTCTCAGTAAGGGTTAATACAACATTTTGCCCCAAAGGGATGGCTGTTTTTCCAGTTAAGTTTTTTAGTCCCGTATAAGTGTTATCTTGTTTTGTTACTCCTGTCGTGTTTTGTGTTTGTCCTTGCTGTATTATTACTGTTATTGCTACTGCAACAATTGCTACAACCAATATTGCCGCACCTATTATTAGGAGGTATTCAATTGCCCCCT